>DATLXY010000189.1:0-10729 GCA_035575335.1 Nitrososphaera sp.
CCGAGCCACTCCCGTCGCTCCTGACCAATAAGAAATACGTCCACAACTTCCAAGTGATCACCGAGACCCAGGGGCTGCCAAGGTACGGCGAGGTGGATCCGACTCCGATAATCGCGTTCGTCTGGCCGGTATTCTACGGGCTGATGTTCGCAGATCTCGGTCACGGCATTTTGCTCTTTGGTCTTGGTATGCTCTTTAGGTTCAGAGGCAACGGCAGACTGAAGGTATGGGGAACGCTCATCGCGGCTAGCGGCCTTGCCGCAGCGGTGGGAGGCCTCGGAACAGGCGAGATGTTCGGATTCCACTTGGATCACATCGCGTTCTTTGAGCCGATCGTGCACGCAGTGCCGGTCATCGGCCTCCTGAGCGTATCAGAGCTGACATTCGAGCAGGTAGTCAAGATACTCGAGGTATCCGTAGCGGTTGGTATAGTTCACCTGCTTCTTGCCTTCTTCCTCAGGCTGAGGGGCAACCTGAAGCAGGGCAACAAGCTGATGGTCTACACACATGATATTCCTGCTATCGTCCAGTACCTTGCGGTCGTCTCCCTGATACTCGCAGCAATTGGAGCCCAGTATGACATCATAGGGATGTTTCTGAGTGACAATTACTACGAAACACCGGTGCCATGGCTGACGTTCCTGTTTGGAAGCTGGGTTTCAGCGGGCCTGATTGCAAAGGCTATGCCTCCTGTGATCATCGCATGCATTGCCATTACAATCTTGGGCGGCCTGAAGGAGCAAAAGCATGCCATTGCCCACGGCAAAGAGCCGGAAGGAGGAGGTATAGTCGGCATTGTGGTAGAGACGGTCATGGTCAGGACCATAGAGATGCTGGCCAACACTATCAGCTACTCACGGCTTGGTATCATGCTCCTCGTCCACACGGCGCTCTTGGTGACGGTCAACAACTCGTTCGAGCACGGTGGAGGTCTGGCCATACTCATCGGCGGCAACATTGGGATCATGATGATAGAAGGCCTGATTGTCTACATCCAGACCATCAGGTTGCACCTGTACGAGTGGTTCCCCAAGTGGTACAAGTCTGACGGCGTCCAGTTCAAGAAGCTGGTACCGCAGATGCTCTACACGAACTTGGTGTGGAACTACGACGAAGGTAAGAAGGTAAAAGCCACCGCCTAAGTCTTGAGCGCGTTTTAGTGATCCCTGCGAAATATAGGCGAACGCCTTCGCATTACATCTTTTTTTCAACTTGGCAGTGCTCTGTTAACAGCGTAATTCGTATAGCTAGGACTGTCCTAGCTCTTCATTGCAACATGAGAAGAAAGATGAGGACAGACCCAGCTGTAATTATATATGCACTGTACTTGTGTATTTCAATGCTAGGAGTTTCAGGCTGGCAGCCAAGTCATTGGCAGCCGCCAAAAAAAAAAAAAAAGAAAAGGAGAAGCTACGTTGCAATATGGAAATTGGTCCAGAAATACACGGGTTGTGCAGATAGATATCGTACAGACCGAAGCCTTGCAAGTACGATATTTGTAGATGAGACCTCACTTCAGATAGATGGTCATTACTACTGGTGTTGTGGATCACATGCGAACCTGTGATAGACGCGTGTCTGGCCATGCACCTATCCCGTGAGATGACCGTTTTACTCTGTTACCACTTCATCAAGCAGTTGTAGAGGAGGAGAAGGTACGGGAGGAAGCCAATAATATTCACACACATAAATACACACAGACGGCGCTCGATGGTACAACGAGGTTTGCAGCGGGTGGCTGCGCTTGCGCCATTATGTATATGGTACAGAACTGAAGAAGAAAAAGAAGAAGAATTGGATGGAACGGTTTATGGATGAAAGATGACACTCCCTCCAATTGCCAGAGATCAAGCTGTACTGGAAAAAAGTAGTGAAAGGTATCATTGTTTTTCAAAACCTAGTCTATGGATGATGTTGCACCTGCAATGTTTACTCCCCAACAGTATCTGAACGATGGTCCATCAAAACGGGTACACTGATTACTCCAAGTTGGCAGGGCCTACACTCATTACAAAATTAAGGATAGTTTTTATAAAGTACCAGAGAAAGTGAGTGCGTCTTGAACACTAACAAGGTTAGCCTGCCTAACAAGATATTCGGCACAGTCTTTGCCCACAGCGTAAGAGGCAAGATGTTGTCCAAGACCGAGTTCCAGACTCTGGCCGAGTCCAGAGATATCGACGAGCTCGTTACCAGAATGAAAAACACTGTTTACCTTGACGCTCTTGCAAAGCTAACCAAGCCATTTACTGCAGAAAAGGTCGAGTCGGCGCTGCGTGAACACCTTGTCAACCAGCACGCAAAAATAGTCAATATTGCAAACGGCTCGGCAATCCTCAGCTCCTATTTTGTCAGATACATCACCTGGAACCTGAAGATCATCCTGAAAGGAAAAGCCCTGGGCAGGACATACGAAGAGCTGCTGCCAAAAGTCAACTTGAGGGCAGAAGAGCTGGTGGGACGCAGAGATTTGGTGGTCAAGGCTCTCGTCGCCAAGGATTTTGACGAGGCGGTCAACTCACTTGCTGGCAGCGAATTTGGCGAGGACGCCAGAAAGGCCGCCCAAGCATACAAGGAAAAGAGTGATGTGCGTGTCTTCGACACCTATCTTGACCATGCCTTCTACAAGTCGCTTGACAGGGCAGTAGTCTTTGAATCCAAGCTTCAGGACACGAGCAAAGTGGTAGCGGTCGATGTCGACACGTACAACGTCCTTTCTGTCCTCCGCGGCAAGTTCTGGGGATTGAGCCCTGCAGAGGTCAGCGACCTGATAGTCACCACCGGCAAGGTCTCAAGAGATGTGCTCCAACGCATGATAAACACCGAGAGGATACAGGAAGCGATCGGTGAGCTTGCAGGCACAGCCTACAAGGAGCTTATCCCTCGCAGCGCTACAAATGACATCGATGCCATAATGCAACTGGAGGCAGGATTTGAGAAAGAGTCTCTCAGGCGAATAATGAACTCGTACCGCACCGTGTTTACGGTCGGAAACCTTCTCGCATCCATCAAGCTGATGGAATTTGAGATCAGGAACCTTGCGGCGATTGCTGCGGGCGTAGAGCAGAAGATACCTCCAGACAGGATACTCGCAAGCCTAGTGCGCGTAGAATAGTAGAATAACACAGCGAAGCTCCATTCGAGGAGGATGATAACCGCCTTTCTTATCCGGGGCTTTGCGCTGGCCAATATCAGCATTATCTCGGACACCGCTCATCGGACAAGACAGCACATACAGCTCAAGTGTAATCGCCAGCAACAAATGATGCAGAACGATTTACAGGTTGCAGATTGTTTCAATATGGAGCGGGTCTCTTGTCTAGGATAAAGCTGTGTATGGAAAAGAAGCACGATGTTAGGAGAGTAATAAGAAGTAATAGGATATAGCTGAGAAAGAAAAGGGAGTGTAAATTCTACATACACAATGCTGATGTAGGTGCTACATTGCTATAGAACTATTAGCTATGAGTGAAGTATTGCCAGCTGTAATTGGTTTAGCTGGACGAGCTCAACCGCGAGATAGCCTCCAAATCTCTGGAGGCTTAGAGTCGCAGTAGACAACTCTCTGCTCACGCAGAAGAAATAGCTAGGCTGCGGCCTCAGGCTGAAAGACTTCAAACAGAGATATCTTTTTCTCCAATCAGAAATCCAACTAGACGAACAGCATATTTCATCCCTTTCAATACATCTCCGGCTTACTCAAGAGAATGCGAAGAGAGTAAAAAGATAAGCTATTACGGCCCTGCAGTAAGCGATAGTGAAGGAATCGCATTTGCGATAGAAGTGAAAGTGGTCAACAACTCTGGCAGAGGGTCGATAGCTGTTGACATAAGCAATGTCCAGTATGAACCTACCTTCCAAGAAGCTGTAAGGACTGCTGCAGCGGTGGCTTCAGAGTACACGGTGCCCGTATCTGATAAGGACATAATTGTGAGGATCATAAACGATCAAATGATAGTGCTCTGGCGATAAACGGCGGATCGGCCAACGCTCTTATCGCAGAAATGCTGGTAGCCGCGATGACGGACAAGGGCGTTAGCGATAAGGTGATGTGACAGGCTCGATCAATCCAAACTGCATCATTGTTGGTAGGGTGAACAGCATTGATGATAAGACTGAAGCGGCACTCGACCTTGCGGCAAGTGTATTTGTTTACCGATGGTGCAGGAATTTGATTCCACCGGGATGGTCGTAATAGGTGTTCTCGACATAGAGGATGACGTAGTGAGATATTTCCTAGTCTAGTTGATTACGATTTGAGAGGTTGCTATTGGCGAAAGGATCTCAAGTTCTTCCAGGTTGCTGACCACAAACGTCCTTATCTGGAACACGCCAGCGCTGTCAGGCTGCCAGAGGACGCCGATATCTGAAGAGCCGCTAGGCTGCAAAAGTCCGGTCTGCAGCGACAGAAATACCGTCGAATCGTTGCTATCCCTTACTTCGACCAATGCCAAGAATGGCTGCGGCACGTCATTGTTGTTGGTCACCGCAGTGGATATTGTCAGAGAACTGCCTATGGCGAACGGCCCGGTTTCACCCAGAGCATTCGTTACAGCAGGGACTGATACGCTCGTCGCATTGATGCCTGTCTTGACTGGCAATCGGATATTTATCTCGAGGGTGAAGTCCTTTTCAGGGTTCAGTCCTGCTTGCACTTTTTCAGCATAGTCTGACGGTCGAAGGTCAGTATATGTGATCTTTACAGATCCTAGAGGAGCTATCGCCCCCGCAGTCGGGTTGCCTTCTGCAGTAAGACGGATTCTCGCCTCAAATATTCCTGTGTCTGCGCCCGTCTCTACAGCAATTACCTCGACTTCACTTACTCCTGAGGATACCTGCAGTTCTATTGAGTCCACTGCGTGTGGATTGATGTTCGCATCCTGATCCATTATAGTTATGTGCACGACCTCTCCCAGCGAATATGATTCCTTGTCGGTTTCTAGGAGTGGATCAAATGACGGGATTGTCGTTTGGTTGCCGCCTCCGACATCTATTATCGTGCCGTCGCTGTTGCCAACTATGAAACTTACCTCGTCGATGTTATTGGAATCGTTCTCTGGTGCTATCAGACTCGCGTTATAGTCTACTTTGTCAAAAAGTGTGATAACAAGCGATTCGCTAGTGACAAGCATTGATTCTCCAAGTCTATATTTGGCCTCAAATACTGCCGTATTATCCCCTGTCTCCCTAAACACAACTATATCTTCAAATGTTCCTCCGTGAAGAACTAATAGATCACTATTTGGAGGACTGCCGGGGTCGACAATAAACTCGTCCCTTTGTGTGGGATTAAGGTTTGCATCTTGATCGGTAACCCTTATGTAAACGAAGCTGCTCGTGCCATAAGAGTCGCGGTCAAGCCCAAGTTCTGCCACAGATTCTTCATATTTCACCTTGATCTCGATATTGCCTTCCGAGATCACAAATTCGACATCTTCATATAAGTCGGACTGTATGTCCAGATCCCCTCCTGGCCCGAAAGTGACAAAAGGCGCACAATCTGCAGCACAGGAACCGTCACCTTCAACACCTGCACTGTTGATGGGATCCAGATCGCCGGCATCAACCGCTATTGCATTGACATGCACCAAGAAGAACTCGAACCTGCCAGAGCTGTCTATAGTCTCTGGTACAATGATAGAGGTAGTGTCAGCAGAACCTGAATCTGGTTTTGCCTTGATATATATTTGCATTTCTTCGACTGTGTCGTTATTATCCGCTTCCGGGTCGGTTGCTATAACCTGCAGTATCCCCTCCCCAAAAAACCTGCTGCCCTGGTCATCTGCCGATGTCTGAATAGTAACCTCTTGTGCGGATACATCCCCTACAAATATTACAGATCCTGTCATAACGGCAAGTGTAAATAGCGTTAGTAGCCTCAAACAGATCACTAAGTGTTGTAACGCAATGGTTGCTAAAAAGCCTGGCTCTAAAAAGATACATCGAATTTTCTCCTTTCTCCTATACAATGAATAAGAGACTGCCTCTTGAAATAGGGATCCGCTTTAGTAAACATAACTATAACAATGTATTAATACTCTTGAATAGAGAATTCTAAAGCATGCAACGACCGTCTTTACATAGGGTTTTTGCGTACGTTTTGATTGCAACGCTGGTTGGATCGTTATTCTCCGTTGTTTTGCCTGTTCCCAAATCGTCGTACGCTTTGCACGAAAATGTTACAGTGAATGTAAGCGGAGATGATGTCACTGACACTTATGAGCCTGGCGATAGTATAGCCTTTGTTGGAACGATCAGCGATGTTGTAGACAATGAAGAAGTTTCAATTGCAATAAAGAGACCTAATGGCAACACTGCGACAAGCACAGTCGCAGAACCAGATGAAGATGATGGTTATTTCGATTATGTCTACAATATCCCAAATAACGCAGAGGATGGCGTCTGGACAGTCGAAGCAGGTTATGATGGTGACGAAGGCTTTACCTATTTCTTGGTTGACGACGAAGAAGATGCAATTATTGTAGAACTGAATAATCCGGACGGGCTATATGAAGCCGGCGACGAAGTGGAAATCACTGGTCAAGTTGAAGATGTAGATAATGCTGAACCAGAAGTGTTGATTACGGTTCTTGACCCAACAAATGATGAGATATTTGATGAGGAACCAGTGGAACTAGATGGCGACGAGTTTAACTTTTCTTTTGATCTTGACGATGATGCTCCACATGGCAGGTATGCAGTAATAGTCACCTACGATGCAAACGATCAGGAAGGAAGCGTCATCTTTGAAATTGAAGATGAGGATGAAGGCAGCAGCGGAGGAAGCGGTGCTAGCGGTGGTAGTAGCAATGGTGATAGCGATAGCGATGGAGATCTCTCAGCCGAAATTGATGAAGGCACCTATGAGCCTGGCGACACAGTGACTATAATGGGTATCATTGAAAACTATGATGACTCTGAAGAACTAGAAATCATAATCGAAGACCCCGAAGGCGAGGAGATCGAAAGCGAAGATAATGTAAATGTTGAAGAGGATGGCACCGATGGAGAATTTAAATTTGAATACGATCTTGATGATAACGCAGATGAAGGAACATATACTGTCATAATTACATACGACGCTTCCAAAGTGGAGTTAGAATTCGAAGTAGAAGATGGAGGCAGTGGCGACGGCAGCAGCACTTCAACCTTGACCGTCAAACTCAATAAATCGACATACCAGGCTGGCGAAGCAATGACTGTGACAGGCACAGTTAAAGATGTCGCAGATCCTGAGGAAGAAGAGCAGGTGAGCATCTTTATGTACCGGTCAACCGGCGAGGTAATTCTCGAAGCAGGATCATCGAAATATGTCACACCTTCTTCCAGTGGCACATACAGCGCCACCATATACGTACCTTCAAGCCTTGAAGAAGGCAGCGGCTACCGTGTAATCGTCAGCTACTTAGGAGACCAAGTAGAAACTACATTCAGCGTAGCTGGAGTATCTTCAAATCCTTCAGATGAGTTGACTGTAGAAACAGACGATGACCAGTACGAAATTGGCTCAACTGTGGCAATTTCTGGCGATATACCCTCTTCACTTATTGTTCCGGGGCAGCAGCTACTCATACGAATTGACAAACCGGATGGAAACCCATGTAGAATAGACCAAGTCGAAGTCTCATCAAGCGGCTCATATGAATATGAGCTGGTGCTTGGCGGCGTATGCGGCGAACCTGGCGAATATGATGTTGAGGTGATTTATGGCAGCTTAGAGAGTAGCACAACATTTCAACTCATCGGGCGGTCTGTTGCAGAATACCGACTTAACGTTGACGGCGACGTTTATCCAATAGAGTATAAGCTCTCTAGTGGAACGATTAACAACATGTTTTTGAGAACTTCCGAGGACAAGCTAGTGATAAACGTTGGCGCACCAGAGCGGGGCCAGCTTACTATCTCGCTTCCAAGAGAAGTGATCGACTCTATCGAGGATGGAGAGGACGTCGAATACGTCGTTACAATCGAGGATCAGGCAGGAAACATAATCATTGCAGACGCCGAGGAGACTGAGAACACCGATGAAGTACGAACACTTGTCATCGACTATCCAGCAGGCTCGGCCAGAATTGAAATCCAGGGCACACAGGTGGTACCAGAGTTCAACACGATCGCTGCAATTGTACTGGCTGTAGCAATCGTCGGGATCATTGTGGCAACTTCAAGATACAGCAAGTTAAGTCAATTTAGGCAGTAAAAACCACCTTTCTTTTTTCATTCAAAGACTTTTCCGGATGTTGTTCTCAAAAATAAAAGAGAAAAAAGAGGAAGTTACTTCCTGATTTCTACGGATCTGGTTCGTACCTATAGTATGCGTGGGCACTGTCTCCTGTCGTTACAGCCCTCGGATTTTCAGTAGTCATGTCTTCCCAGTGGTCAAACACCACATCATGCGGGTCGCCGTGACACTCATCGCAGTCAGTCGCATACACGTAGTAGGTCTCACCGTCGTTCAATCCTGTGATCGTAGTTCCCTCCTCATCATAGAAGCCGCTGCCTACTAGCCATCCTGTAGAGTTGTACAGCACATACCACATTCCTACACCGGCGCTAGTGAACGTAGGTCCCCAGTGCTGGGATGGAATTCTATGCGCAAACACTACTATCGAGCCCGACCCTGCTGAGGGTGGTGGAGTTGGGGGATCCTGTGGAGGCTGTGAGCCACCGGTGGTACTATATACAGCAGTGAACGTTTCGTCTTTTGTCAGCGTTACTTCCCTGGTTCTATCTTGTGAGCTGTCATCCCATCCTTGGAATACGTAGTTTTCAAAGTCTGCTACCGCTACTATGTAATCACCTTGCTCAAGCTCAAATGTCTCCGGCGTTTCTCCTGTGAATAGGGGTTTACCTGAAGTTGACATGCCGCTATATACTTCAATCCACATTCCTACGACTTCGCTGCCTGCTTGGTCAATTGCATTGACTGTCAGCTTTACATTAGTGCCTGTCGGTGGTGGGTTGTTGGGTGGTGTAGTCGGTTCTTCTTCTGCTGGCTCGGTAGCTCCTGGGACATTGATGGAGTTTGCCTGAAGACTGCCTGACCCATCATACATGATAACGACTTCAAATTCGCCTGTGACTTTGATGTCAAAGCTTGCCTCTCTGTCTGAATAAGTAGTTGATAAGCCGTTAGTGCTCATCGAGTCTGCATCAAGAACCTTGCCATCTTGAACTATTGCCACTGTGATTGTCCCAGTTGCCCTCAGTATTGACTTCTTGGCCTTGAACTCTACAGTCTCTACATCAAGGCTTTCATCATCTTCAAGAGGTATTGTCTTTCTTGCTACAACATTCTCTACCTCACGCTCGGTCAGCTGGTTTGGCTTATTGCCTCCACCAGTTTCACCGGTGTTGTGTCGAGGCGTTTCATCAGGTTCTGTTCCTTCTAGTATCTTGATGCTATTTGCTTGAACCGAGCCTGATCCCGCGTATTCTACGAGAATTTCAAAGCTGCCCTCGACTCTCACACCCATTGGTACTTCGTGTGTGGTGTATGTCGTAGTAAGCCTTAACGCTGATAGCGTTGCCGAGTCGAGCACGTTTCCATTTTGGATGACTTCTATGGTTATTGTCCCAGTTGCCCTCAGTATTGACTTCTTGGCAGCAAGTTCTACAGCATCAATGTTTGTGGTTTCATCGTCGTCCTTTGTGAATTGTTTGATGATCACTTGAGTTGCGTCCGGATGAGTTGCGAATGCAGGTAACATGGTATAACCTCCAAAAAGCGAGGCTGCTATCAGCATTACGGCTACCATGACCGTTATTGGTGATTCCTTGTTCCGCATACGGAAAGCTATAAGCGTTGAGATAAAAGACGGAACTAGCTTTCTTTAGCGGGTTTAATATAGAAGATTTGCCAGTTGAGCCGGCGCTATTCGATGTCCGTCTTCCTTTCATGCATTCCATCCTTTGTGGACAATTCGTTCATAAGTTTTATATAGTAAATAATATGCACGCTTCCTAAGGTGGTTCCTAGTATGGACACAAAACAACCGTTAAGTTTGTTCTTAGCGGCAGTACTGGTAGCAAGCGTATTCACAATGGTAGGCATTGCAAGCATGCCGGTGAAGAACGCAAGCGCTCAGGCTGTCTCGATAAGAACATCCGCTGATAACCTTGGTGGAACATTTTATGGCGAAAGCTTCCTGCAAGTTATCGTAACTGACCCAGACGCAGATGACGATGATACACAAGAAACAATTTCAGTAACAGTGACTGTAGACCCAGAATCAGGCGCTTCCGGTTCGAAAACTTTTGATGTATGGGAAACCAGCGACAGCTCTGGCAGGTTCGAATTCTTCCTGATACACGAAGATAGCGACAACATCAATGAAGGCGACCTAGACCCGATAAACAACAATCCAATCGGATTTAGTACTAATGGCGCATCAGTTGTAGTATTCGGTCCTGACGGCACAGCTGATGCAATTGCCGAAGACGCAGCAATAACTGCCGATGTGACACTGGGCGCCGAAGACGCTTCAATTGAAATCGAAGTAGATGGCGAAGAAGTCACAATAGACTATGAACAGATGGCAGGTACACTAGAAATTGACAGAGAAACACCATACGGTTCAACAAGCATAGTACGTGTATTCATATTTGACCAAGATGCAAACAATGATCCAACCAATGTTGATGCCTTTACAGTTGTAGCAGCTGATCTTGATGGTACGACCTTCGATGATCTATTTGATCTCCAAGGTGGTACGTTCCCAGATGATAT
>DATLXY010000190.1:0-2546 GCA_035575335.1 Nitrososphaera sp.
AAAAAGAATGTTTTGTCGCAATGGAGGTTACACAAGCGAGGAGGAGGTACATGACGGCAGGGTACTGAAAAAGCTGGTCAGACGAGCATCTGAAAACAACGATGTCGGACGTGTACTGGCAGGCGGTGGTGCGTTTACGTATGTATCTATGTATAGCTGATCCAAGGAAAGTGGGGTAGTATTGCAACAACAACATCATCATCAGCTATATCTGATTTTGACAGGTGGAAAATATCTGTTGCAAAATATCATATTAGAGCATTGCGCTAAGTCAAACGCACATATGGCGATTGAAGACAGGCTAACCTCACTTGGGATAACGTTGCCGGTACCACCGGCCCCTGCTGGATCGTATGTTCCTGTAGTCCTTTCACAGAACCTGGCATTCGTAGCAGGCCAGATTCCGTCCGAGGGCGGCGAGGTGAAGTTCAAAGGGAAGGTAGGCAGGAACCTCTCGATTGAAGCCGGTCAGCAGGCCGCACGTCTCTGCACTATAAATGGGCTGGCACAGATCAAGTCTGCTTTGGGAAGCCTAGACAAGATAAAGCGCGTAGTAAAGGTGACTGGATTTGTCAACTGCGAGCCATCGTTTACCGACCACCCCAAGGTTATCAACGGCGCCTCCGACCTCCTGGTTCAAATATTTGGAGATGCCGGCAGGCACGCTCGCGCAGCTGTTGGAGTGAGTAGCCTGCCGCTTGACAGTGCAGTAGAAGTTGAAATGATTGTGGAAGTCTAGCTTATCCTCTCGTCAAGGGATTCAATGAATTCCTGCAGCTTGTTCTCGGGAATCACGGCTCCGCAGGCCTTATCATGTCCGCCACCGCTCCCTCCAAGCTTGGACGCAATTTCATTCACGATCCGGCCAAGATGTACATTGCAGCTTGCGGAACCGCGTATTGAAACAACATAGGAATTGATGTCTTCCTTCAACTTGTAGACCATCGCAGCCGGCTTGCCGGAAGATCCGAGCACAAAGTTAACCACCATGCTTGATGACAGTTCAGCGGTGCTTGGGGCATGTGCAAGGTTGTCAAGCTTGACCACCGCACCCTGGATCTGCTGGACTGCGTTTGCCACCTTCTTGGCATATTTTTCTGCGATCTCGAAGCCACCTTTGATATCATGAGGGTATTTCATCTTGGCCAGTGTCTCAACTATTTTGACGAGGAAATCGTCGTCGTGCTGGCTTGCCGAGATCATGTACGATAGCGCAGTAGACTCTAGCATCAGAAACTGCCTGTCAAAGCGAGGCACGATAGTAGATGCGACGGCCTTGCCCTCCATGTAGTCGGTCAGAGCGCCCATTGCTGCCAAAAACGCCGCGTGGTCGGGCAGTTTTTTCTTGTACTTTGAGTAAACCTGCACACTTGTGCACTCTTCAATAGTGTGGATTAGCGTAACACCTGACTTCTTTAACCTCTGCACAGTATCCTTGCTTATGTCGTGGTGGTCAATGTAGGTAACGTCAGCACCATCGGAAGCGATCTTGCCGAGCAGCTCGGCGAATTTCTGCTCATTCTTTTTTGATAAACCCAAATCACAGATGAAAAGCTGGGTAATTTTGTCTGATGCTGCAACTTTTTCCAGCTTTGGTATCATGTTTGCATAGTCTACAAGGATCACCTTTGACACGTCAAATGCCGACTTTATCAGCGTCGCAGAGCAGACGCCATCGGCGTCTTCCTTGTGAGATATGCAGACAGACAATTTCTTACAGTGGAGCCTTTTCCCCCAGATTTAATGTTTGGGTGATGGGGCGGCTTTCAACAGCAACGGCCCTGTCATTTAATGCCCTTGGCCAACTCTAGAAAATGGCAACAATACACACCACCGCCAGAGAGCAGTGAGGCTAAGGTGAGGCTAAGGAATCAACTCAGCAAGAAAACGAGCCAGACGGGGATCGCCTGCCAAGAGCATGTTTTTAAAGCACACTCTAGTCTCGTTGTGAGAATAATCCTGAAAAAATGAATAAAATGAGACGCTGGCCGCCGTGCATAGGATCACAGTGTTGCTTTACGGTTTTGTTGTTCTTTACGTATTTCCGGAACCACAACCTCGCAGAAGTGGCGCGCTTGCTACCAACCTGAATCGGTGGCAAACCACCGACCTTGCGATGGTACAAACAAATCCTTGGTTAGTGCGTTGGGCTATTGGGAATGGCAGGCTGAACACCTCGCCGAAGCTTGGTGCTTACACCTCCATCCCATCAACGCCATCTTCTATGGCCGCCCTTCTCCTTGCGGAAGGCTGTCTTTTCTCGGGAAAGGCTTCGTCCTTAGATGCTTTCAGGACTTATCCTAAACAGCTTAGCTGCTCAGCGTGCCTTGTCAGACAGCTGATAAACCAGAGGCTGCGCTGCCCTGTTCCTCTCGTACTAGGGGCAACTTCCCCTCAGACAACCGCGCCCCTGTCAGGCAGAGACCGACCTGTCTCACGACGGTCTAAACCCAGCTCACGTTCCCCTTTAATGGGCGAGCAGCCCCACCCTTGGCTCCTGCTGCAGAACCAGGATGGGAAGAGCCGACATCGAGGTACCAAACCGC
>DATLXY010000191.1:0-3117 GCA_035575335.1 Nitrososphaera sp.
CACCTTCCCTGATCAGACTCTTTATTCCCCCTAGCGAAAAGTCTGTATTCTCATAGAGGTATGGGAAGCGCTCTTCTCTTGTAATATAGGCGATCTTCTTAATCGCGGCGCCATGATCTTTCAGCATCTTTTTGTACTTGCGTTGAATATTGTCCCACTCTTGTCCGTCTAACTCTGCGGGATCAACATGTCTTTCCACGATCTCGTACAGCTCCTCTATGAAAAGAAGGTAGCGAGTTATGGTCTTTGACATCCTGATGTTGTGAGCAGTCTTGTCGCTGAACATAATGTCGCGCGCACGGTGAACCACCTCCATCAGGTTCTGTGGCAGTCTTTCGATCCTCTTGGGATAGTTCTCGACAATAAAGACGTTTTTGTCTGCGATGGGTGACGCGTCTATAACTTCCCTGAACGGCGTGTTGCTCAGCAGGCTCCCATCCCAAACATAAAGCCCCTTTTCCACCTCAACCCAGGGAAACCCATACAGCGGGTAGCCTGCCGTGCCTAGCAGGTGTTTCGCTGTTATCGGCTGTCGCATGCTGTCAAACATCAGAGGCTCGGACGTCAGAACGTTGACTGCTGATATTATCAGGCGTGCGTTCGGCTCTTTTCCGCCGGGCCTAAGCTTGTCATAGTCGATGTATTTTTCAAGCGTCGACGTAAGAGGGCTATGGTCGTAGATGTAGGTCCACACGTCGGGCCTGAAATATTGCGGATCCTTTGCCATATACTTGGGCATCCACCGTGGCAGAAACATCCTATTATTGCCGTATACCGCGGAGCTGTAGGATGTCAGGACGTGACGGAACGACATGCTGGCCTTTTGGCAATAATCGCTGTAATAACTGCCAGAACAATTGTTGATGAGTTCAGGACATAAAAATGGAGCCAGATCCACAGAATTCTCTGCAAGTTCCATCCAGAATTCTTCTAGCGCATCTTCGGGGCGCCTGTCCTTGCTGCCTGCTATTATGGCTGCGTTAACTCCGCCAATTGAAGTTCCGGCTATGATGTCGGTCTTGACATTTCTTTCCGCAAATGCCTTGAATACCCCGCAGCCAAAGGCACCAAGCGATCCGCCTCCCTGCAGGATAAGTACGTTCTCTAAGCCGTGGTCATGAACCATGGCAGTGATTATGGTCGTTTTTGTAATTATGCGTTCTTGAGCGGAGCCGTAAGGTGCACAGGCTTGACCAGATCCGCGATGTCCACCCAGCAGCGTGCTATTTTGTCTATAGAATAAGTCAGATTAAGCACCGCGATCGCAGACTCGTGGTTGTCCCCAGACTCTGCGCTGGCCTTGACCGAATTTATGATCTCGTTTAGTTTCCCATAAGCCTTGGCAACGTCGTTAGAGTCAGCCCTGTTCTTATTGACAAACGCTGCGACAGACTTTTCCTGCATCTTTTCAACGAGCGCACCTGCCTCGAGTATCTTTTCGTCCGCGAACCTTGCTCGCGATATGTCCTTCATGCCGCTATCTGCAAGGTCACCGATATAGTCGCCGGCACTCTCCAACAGGTTTGCAGCAATCCTGTAGTCTAGGATATCAATGTTGCTCAGGTTAAGCTTGGCAGCCAGCCGCTGATCCATCATGGCGCTGCGGATGAGCCTCACCAGCAAAAAATACTGCCTGTCCACTTCGTCATCCCTCCCGCTTATAACCTTGCGCATACCGTTCTCCCTTGTCCTTATTGCTTCAAGCAAGTCGCGGTACATTCCACCAACGATTGCGCTCATGCGGCGCAGTATTTTTTCCGCGTCAAGCGTATTTGCGTCGAGCAGAAACTGCGCAGAGATGTGAAAGCCGTCCTCGTCGACTATTTCCAGACCAACGAGCTTTCGTATGGCTCTCTTTATCCTGTCGGCGTCTTCAAAAGAGATCGGAGATGTTGCCTTGATCCTTATGATATCATAGCCGAGCAGGTATGCGCCATACACTTGGTTCACCAAGGTGTCCATCGAACTGGAAGAATATGGGATGGTGACTTCCTTTGGTTCCTCAGACATCTCTTCTGATGGAAAAATCGAGATCGAGTTGTCGCGGTTGATGTCTACTGGAACAATGCTACCCTTTTTCAGGTTGTTGTTCTTTACCCACTGACTCGGAAGCGAGATCAGAATGCTGCTGCCAATCTTTTGCAGACGCCGGGCATACCTTGCCATATAGTATAAACCAATTTAAACTAATTAAACATTATTTTTATATTTTTTGTATCTTATAAACAGGCATGGCGTCGACGCTGGTCACATCGCCCGTAGCTGTAGCGAAAGCATTCAGCCCAGGCCATATTACCGGCTTTTTCGAGATACCACCAGAGAATTATTTGCACTATCTCCACAAGGGGTCGAGAGGCGCGGGTTTTTCTCTTGACAGGGGAATTGTCACAACAGTCCAAGTCTACGAGAGCGGCAAACCCGGCTATCACATCGCAATCAACGGGTCGGAAACCCGCAGCGCAGAAGTGTCAAAGTGGATAGTTGAAGAATACCTGAAACGTACAGACCGGCCATATTACATCGAGGTAGAACACGACATCGGAATCCCGGTTGGATTTGGTCTGGGCTCAAGCGGGGCAGCGGCACTCAGTCTATCGTACGCGCTGAACGAGGTGCTTGACACCGGCCTCAGCAGGACACAGGCCGCGCAAGTAGCGCACCGGGCAGAGATTGAGTGCAAGACCGGCCTTGGCACCGTAGTTGCCGAATTTGTAGGCGGATTTGAGATTCGGACCAGCGTTGGAGCGCCAGGTGTCGGTTCTGTCACAAGAATCGATTTGGACGATAGATATAAGGCGGTGGTGCTCTGCCTCGCGCCTATTTCAACAAGATCATTTCTCACTAACAGGATGAATGAAATTAACGGCCTTGGTGGAGTGATGCTAAGAAAGCTATTAGCATCAAGAAGTGTGGACGACTTTCTCCGCATGTCTCGCGAGTTTGCAGAGACGCTCGGTCTTACGGAAGGAAAGTGCAAGAAGCCCCTAGAGGCACTCGAAGCTGAAGGAATCACGGCGAGTGTTGCTCTTTTTGGCGAGACGGTTTTTACGCTGGTGCCGCGGGAAAGAGCAGAGGAGGTGAAGGACTTACTTGAGAGGTTTAGAGGCACAGTTCTTG
>DATLXY010000192.1:0-6831 GCA_035575335.1 Nitrososphaera sp.
CACTTGCGCGGGGATGATTATGCTATCGCGCAGGGCGTTTGATAGAGTAGTGGGAGATACAAAGCAAAAACTGATAGGAAATCTTGACATCGTCGTAGAGCGTAACGCCTTTGGCAGGCAGAACGAGTCCTTTGAGGCGGATCTCGCCATCGACCTGTTGGGAAAGGAACCATTCAAGGGAGTGTTCATCAGGGCACCCGCAATAAGTGAAGTTGGCAAGGATGTCGAGGTTATTGCTAAGCTTAATAACAAGGCGGTTGCGGTAAAGCAAAATAATATCATCGGCACAGCGTTTCACCCGGAACTCTCGGGAGACTCGAGGATGCACCGG
Source organism: Nitrososphaera sp. (assembly GCA_035575335.1). Taxonomy (GTDB): domain Archaea; phylum Thermoproteota; class Nitrososphaeria; order Nitrososphaerales; family Nitrososphaeraceae; genus Nitrososphaera. Next base: position 332 of record DATLXY010000192.1, read on the forward strand.
CATCTTGTAAAGATGATTCTGGACTCTAAGAAGAGAAATGGCAACTGACCTAGCGCTTTTTCTGCTTTTCGCCAAACAAGAAAGCGTGATCCTCAAAACTAGGTGATGATATCCCGAAGTGCAAGGCGCTATTTAACTCGCAACGATGTCCCGACAAGGCGACGATTAATGACTCAATTTCCTGAAAGGAACCCTAAGCCTGGGCTGACCTTAAAACCAAATACCTGTGGCGAAGAAGAGCGAAAAGATTTGATAGGCTTATCATCTTATGTTTTTAACAGTAGATACTTGGAAATGGTTTATTATTCCATGTAGGCAAGACTCCCGAGTTCTGTGTCACGTAGTTGCAGCGAAAACATACTTGACCGAGAAAGCATCGTTGACACAATCCTCCGTCAAGACTAGCGAGATAATAATGAAGGTTTAGCCGGCGAAAAAGAACGCTATTGCAATGATGATATAGACCGCAGTTAGCATTACGCCTTCGAACCAATTAGTTCTGCCATCATGTACTATAAGGTTCAAAATTATAGCCGCGAGGAACAGCACTGCAACCTCCAACATCGTGAATACGAGCGTGAATAGTTGACCTAATGCAACTCTCGCAAATACCAAGACAGGGACTACAAAAAGCGCGATCTGCGTACCGGAACCGGCCGCAATGTCTATACGGCAGGTGGAAATACGTCCGCCTGTACCGCAGCAGCTGGATTAACGATTCCGGCTACCTGAATGACGCTCTCGCCTTCCTTATCTTCGTTAATCCTTTCCAGCCCATCGCCGTGCCAGTCGTCGATTACAACATAATCCAACATCACCCACCACGCCTGAGCAGGGATTCGTTGCAAGAGCGCCACCAGTTGTTGACCATATACGTGAGGCGATGACAGTGGTCAAGCTAAATGCAGCTTGATCAAACCTCCTTGACAGACCGGTCAGTTGTGCAACAATGCACGTTACTTCATTACTCATTACTGATTTGTAGTTGGTATCGATACTTTTTCACTTAACGAATGAACAGATAGCATTTCCAGAAGGGAACAACCTACCGTTAGGGCACCAACAGTGCGAGAACTGCCTCAGTTTGGAAAACACCAATATCCATGTGCTTCGCACGATTCTACCGTTATAACACCTACATCAATCCACTTAGCGTTGACACTTTCGCTTACTAAGGAATCTGATATTCCTTCTGATGCATATGCCCAGAGATGTACTTTATCCCCTTCTTTTAGGTCCAGCCGATCAAGATTGGAGAAGTAATACAACTGTGGACCAAGTCTGGTTGTGTGTAATGGACCTGGTCCACGTGATTCGTTACTTATACATTCTTCATTGATGCACAGATACATATTATGTATCGTCAGATCTCTTTCCGTTGAAAGGAGCAAAGCACGTGAATACAACACTGATTTATCGTTGCTTGCAACCGGCCCGATTGCTCCAGTAAAGAATCCCTTATCACTGATGATGAACTTAACTTCTAAATCAGAATCCTTGACCGCACCTTTTACTTCGTTAAGTACCTGATCTTTTGATATGAATGATGACTCCGTTTGGTTTTTTTTCAGAACCATCGTACATAGCAGTGAATATCGCCCCTGTTATCACAACCATGGCAATAGCAGATATATGCCACAACAAGAATATTCTCCATTATCCGGTATTTATCATTCCTGTATCCATGTCTAGTATGAAACATCGGTTAGAGATTTGTTACTCTGACAACGCGATAAAAAAGAGAGGAGGGGTGCTTATGAGCACTGTCCCCAAAGCATAACCCCGTTACCTATTGTTGCTCCATTGTAGAAGAACTTGACTTGTCCTTGCGGATTTGATGTGCTCTTACAGTAGAATTGTCTGCCCATACTCCAGTATACGCGGCGCCGCCCCACTTGAAACTTGCATCCATCCATGCTTGGTCTCCTTCCACAGTTCTGGCAGGCGAGAAGTAAGAGTTGTATGAACCGCCTACAGTTGTTGCATATGCGGGGTTCTTCACCCAAGCATACCAACCACTCTGTCCGATGTTGTATGCGCTGCCCACGCCACCTTGGAAGTATTTTGCAGTCGCCAATCCAAGATTATAGTATCCTGTGTTAAAGTAAGGATTCACTTGGGATTCCTTGGTGAATGAACCAAAGGATGTCTTTGTTCCGCTATTCACTTGATAATACCAAGTGACTACGGTTCCAGCGCTGTTCCATTCCATGAAAACAGTCACGTTACTTTCCTTTGTCGCAGAAATTGTGGTACTTGTAGTGTATTTGGTTTGGAATGATCCAGCAGGCACCCTCCAGTACAAGGTCCATTCCACCAATTGATCTTTTTCGCATGATTCGTAGACTGCAGCGCCCACTGTTACAGAACCATCGCGCTTCAAGGTTACATATGCTTGATATCCCCAATCTTCTCGGCTCACAGATGTAGGAACCTGCAGCGATTCTGCACATGTGATGTAGTTGTCTGCTTGTATTTTTGTCAGATCTGTGCCACTGAAACTGCATGTAACTAACTTTCTTAACTCCAAAGTGTGGAGAATAGTGGTGGTACGCTGCTACATATGGCGTTCCAGCTGCAGCGACGGAAGCTTCATCGCTGGAGACGGAGACTGGTGGTATCCCGTAAAATCCTGCATCAGGTTTGCTGGAACTGGTTTCCTCGACGCCGGGGTTTGCAGCGAAGGCAGGCGAGAACATCATTGAGAAGACCAGCGCTGCGACCAGAGGCACGGCCAATACAAACTTGTTTTTGTCGTAATCGGATGTCTTCATTATTGCGAATAAGCGTCAGACAAACCAAATACTTTGTCGCATAGTATGCAACAAATTGTATTCTTGTTAGAATGTGAAATCTTGTTTCATAATGGTTATATGAAAAAGAATTCCACCATGACTCGATGCTAAATGCAAATGCGTCTTTCTCATGGAAGGACTGCTGTCAAAAGCCTGTGCGATGCGGGCAAGAATATGCGTATTGTAGTGTTATGGCATCGTCGTACATATAATGCAAAAACTTGTGTCCATTCGCTAGTCCATAATGAGCGCCTGTAAAGAGAAGAAAAGGTGCATCTTGACATCGTTTGGCAAGCTGGCGGATATGCAATATCTTGGTTTGAGTCGAGACATTTGGTTAAGGCTTGCAATAGACTCGTTTGTGAGGTAGATGTCAGGAAGAAAAGAGGGCGGAGCTGATCTATTGATATTCGCATAATTTCCTAACGTGCTTCATGGTGGAAGCCGTGCAGGCGCATAGTCACGTAATTCTGCATAAATCAATAGGAGTTTATGGAGGTATCAACCAAGAGATTAAGGACATATTCTTGAAATAAACAAGAGCAAGTGGATGTAATAGCTGTTGTAGTTATAGCCGAATGAGAAAAGAGGCAAAATCGCCGCAAGAACAAAAGTGCCAGATTAACACAAAAGGACTAGCTAAACAGGCAAGTCCAGTTTATAACAACTTATAGCTTATCCGATGAAGAAAAAATGATGCCAGTGATACCAGCAAAAAACACACAAAACATAGTGCGGGGGAGAATTTTTGGTACCAGCGGCAACATCGCTGCCATATGGCAGCAAAACGAGAGCATGAATTTTACAGCGTTGGCACCACTGGTGCCACTTTTTGATACCACTGGTACCAAAACAGGCTGTAAAAAGCATCATTTTTGGCACCAGAACCATGATCTGGTACCAGTGGTACCACTTTTGGCACCACTGGTGCCACGAGCTAGAGTCTGGTACCAAAACAAGGCTGTTTGGACTTGCGCAAACCCGGCGCAATTTTCCTGCCTTAAATTCCTACAGTGCTGTAGTATGTGGAGGTGAATGACGCAACCACAGAGGAAACTCAAATTGCAGACAAACAAACCAGAGTCAGGATCAATACCGAAATAGAAGGAGAGCCGGCAAAGATACTGCTTGAGCTAAAGAAAAGAGGCCTTGTTTCAGACAACACCGATGCGGTCAACCAAGGCCTGCTGGTTCTGTACGATAGAACGCTAAGGCGGGACCTGGCTAGACTTCAGCTGCAGCGGTTGAAAGAGATCCGGTAGATGTAATCTCTCCTTTTTCTTTCCCCTTGCCTTCTTCTTTATCGCTTGCTTCAAGTTCTTCTTCAAACTTGTACACGCTGTTGTTGGTCTTTATGGCATTATCCATAACATCTTTAGCTCCTTCCGGTTTCTCCCATATTACATCCAGCATCCTTCTGACATCCCGCTCGTCCCTTGCTGCCTTGCATATCTTTTGTACTGTTACATCTTTTGGCACTCCTCTGTCACGTAATTTCGTGTTAAAATCAGAAGCTCTTAGCAGCTGGACATTCAACCTCAGCATATTGAGCCAGCGTGATAGCGCTAGCACAATTGTTGCCACTTGCCATCTTTACGTGGATATCCTCAAACGCTCCGCCGGCAAACACCCCGACAACGCCGTTCTTTACCTGTCTACCCTCAGGAGTATCAACGCCAAAATCAGTGCTCCACTTCAGCACGTTGAAAAAGTCGTCGAGGTCCCTCCTGCTGACTATACCCCACTTGCATTCCAGCACATATGTGACAGGCTTGGCAAATACAGACGGTGTTACAGTCCATACTCTGTCAACTTCGGCACTCTGCCTTCTATCACCCACACCCCTTATCAGATGCAATGTAATGCGCCTTGGATCCATCCTGCCGCCACCTTTACCGTTCTGCCTATGGTTCTGCGTCCGAAATTCAGCTCCCACAGTGAATTTGTCTATGAACCATTCAACGCAGGCTTCCCAGTTGTGACCTACGCGGTTTGCCCTTCCCTTGCTTATCCTGATATAGTTCTTTGCCATTTCAAGGGAAGCGTTCAACACTTCAATGTTCATTGATTCATGGTAGTAGTAGCGATAGGCATCGAAGAGCTTGACTTCTTTGATAGATGGATAAAGCTGCATGGCTCGCATGATGGCTGATTCGGCTTCTGTATCTGTTGTAGTTTTGAGCATATCTTTAATTTGATTCACGCTTGTAATTCTGCCAAGCTCTGTTTCACTTACTATCAGGTTCCTTATCGCCAGCACCCGTTGTACTAATGGATTTGTTGATGCATTATCCTTCAGCGCTTCGTTTGTACGAAGGACAGCCTGCTTTAATGCAGCAAGGTCGTTGCTGCCGTCTTGCTCAATCCATGTTATCAAATAGCCTTCCTGAAATGGTGACTGTGAGTCATGGGTTTGGTATCCTCTCACGTACAGCAATCCTTTCCTCTCGTACCTTCTTGCGGTGGTCATGATGTCAGGCATGGTGACTCCCTTTTCTTTCAACGCGTTGAAAATTTCAGTGGAATAGAATGCCCTGTCTGAATTGTCTTTGAGGAAATTCAAGACAAGCTGAGCCTTGCTCTTGCTGCCCCTGTTACCGCGCTTGTCAGAGTGTTCAGGGAGAAATTGAACGAATGTGTGGCCGTCAATGACTGTTTCTTCTGCATCTGTCCCTTCTTCCCCTTGCCCTGTTCGATCATTGATGATATACAGATGGTACATTCTTGTATTGCTCTTGAATCCAGCTCTGCCCTTGAACTGCTTGCCGTACTCAAACAGCGGCTTGTCTGTCCTTAAAATGAGGTGCTTCCTCCACAGGTTTGATAGCAGGTGAGATATTGCCTTTTCATCAATGCCGGTAGCATTGATAATTTCTTTAGCTGATCTAGGCTTGCCATCTGCCAAAGCTGTCAGTACAGCTTTTACACAATAGTCTTTGCCATGTACAGCCATCATATAATAGACTCTCCCAGATACTTAAGGCGGAAAATAACGGGGTTCGAACGTCTGTCTGTATTGTACGGTGCAGCAAAAATCTGATGTCGGTTATTCTTGCCTGTTTGCCAAAACAGAGCAAGATTCCTGCTCCTTTTGGTAAAGATAGATGGTGCGGGGGGTGGGATTTGAACCCACGAATCCCTAAGGAACAGGGTTGTAGGAACCAATCCCGCTCATTCTAAGCTTCGCACTCTTTTTCTCTTGGAAAGAAAAAAGAGACCTGCGCCGTTGACCGGGCTTGGCAACCCCCGCGTCCAAGTTGCAAGAGCCAGCAGCCAAATTTATCTATTTATAGGTTGATGGCATTTGAAAAACGGATGCAACATACATCATCTAGGCCAAGGCTGTTTGGTACAAATGGTGTGAGAGGAATTTATGGTGAGGAACTGACAAATGATCTGGTAATTGATCTCTGCTACGCTCTTGCCACATATTTTGGGGCCGGCCCGATTGTAGTCGGATACGATGGTCGCAAGTCAAGTCCTGTACTGTCAAAACTGGTAAGAGCCGCTCTAAACTCTGCAGGGCTCGACACGGCAAATGCTGGACTTCTACCGACACCGTGCCTACAATATGCTACAAAGAGGCTTGGCTATGCAGGCGGAATCATGATAACCGCATCCCACAACCCGCCGCAGTATAACGGGATCAAGCCGACCGCTCCAGACGGTGTTGAGATTTCTAGAGAAGATGAGCTGAAGGTGGAG
>DATLXY010000193.1:0-5300 GCA_035575335.1 Nitrososphaera sp.
TCACGGACCCGGTCGAATCATTGCAGACTCGCTGAAGGTGCGTATGTTGTTCTGGCTGCTATTCTTGCGTTCATACCTGATATCATAGAAGGAGGGCGTATGGGATGACTGAAATTTTGATCTACTGTATAGAATGTGGGCTTTCTCGCCGACCTTGGTAAAGGATAGCTTTACCCATACAAGATGCGAACGATTCATCTCCCGTGTTGTAATCTATCTAGCGACCAACAGTTCATTCTCTTTTATAATCGTCCTCTAGCCTAACAATATCGCTTTCGTCGAACTCGCCGATAGATATCTCGAGTATTATCGCATCGGTTCCTGCACCAATAAGCCTATGAACTGCTCTCTTGGGTATAGTTATACTGTCTCCTGTTTGCAACACTCTTGTATCTTTCTCCAGTTGCACCTTTACCGGACCTTTGATAACCTTCCAGAATTCTGAGCGGTTGTTGTGATATTGCAGCGATAGCCTCTTGTCGCCATCAAGATAGATAAGTTTGACTGTGCTTTTTTCATTGAGCGTAAAGCGCTCAAACTTACCCCATGGTCTTTTTTCTATAATAGCCAACTATGGGAAGATAATGTCATCGTTTTTTAAGTTCTTCTTTGGATGCGGCCTGTCTAAAAAGTTCTGTTGTCCTGAAATTACTTCACTCCCTTGCCGACAGGCTGAAAGCAAGATAGGTATGGAGTAGAGGAAGGCCTAGGAAGGAAATATCAGACCTACAGATAAGAGTTGTAGTATAAGCGTTTACCAGATACCGGTTAGGAGCCGTCTGCCTTGAGAAGGTGATCGATACCCATTTCCTGATGCACACATACCACATAACACGATACACCTGATACTGAAGCAGAAGGGATTGGCAATAGAAGAATCAAGAAAACGGAACAGGAGGAAACGGATTCGTTATGAGGGGACAAACTCTAACTCGCTCTGGCACGTCGATTACAAGCAGCTGTTGCCAGATAAAACATGGTTTATCGCATACGAAGACGATGCCTCGAGGTACATAGTGGGCTACGACGTATTTTCCGAAGCTACATCCAAACACGCTGTAGAGAGGTGCTGAAAGAGGCGATAGGAAATCATGAAAAACCTGCATCCATACTTACTGTCTGACAGGGGTTCAGTTCTACGCCACAGAATCAGAGGTAAATGAAAGGGGATTGACAGAAGTTGAGCAGTTCCCGATCACCAACGACATACGGCACATCCTTGCCAGGATTGCTCATCCACAGACAAATGGCAAGCTAGAGCGGGTGTACGGTGAGGTTGAAAGGAAGCTGCACCTGTTCAAGGACATCCATGAGCTTGTGCACTGGTACAACCACATCAGGCCCCGCATATGTGGCTTGACTGGGACGACCTGTAAACACCTATCCGTGCGTACGTCAGGAAGATACCGTCAGAAGGAGTAGTTATATAGATGAGCAGTCAGGAGAGGTATACGATGCCAGAATGAGTCAGTGGTGAACTGATTTCGGGATAGCACACTGTCTAAAAAGTAATAATCCATAAAAATAAAATCATGCAATCAAACACTTATCTGACCGTCTATTGATGACTTTTTAAACAAAGCCTTTGGATGCTTTGCGGCCATTCTAGAACAATGCTATAAGAAAATGTGTTATGATATTTGACACGGATGTACACAGATCCAGACGAGCACACTGTTGGCCAGAAAGCCGTACTCATTGAGCAGCTGAGCAATATGGACGTCTGTTCTCATATCCGCCACTTCTGAGATGATATAGGTGATTCGGGGAAGCGCGTGCAGCTGGCATCTATTTCGGGATTCTGGATACTGGCAATGACGGTAAAGAGCCTCGTGGTCAAGATTATCGTGGGTCATTTCTTGTTTACTTTCCTACGGGGACTCAAACGACCCCGGACGGGCACCAAGCGTCGCTTCGATTTCCTGAACTCTGCCGTCCCTTATGACGACGAGCTCGACATCATCTCCAACATTCTTTTCGCTGGAAAGGTAGACCAGAATGTCGTCTATCTTTCTCACAACCTTGTCATCGATCCCGATTATCACGTCTCCTCCAAGCACGACAGACCTTCCATCTATCGTAACCCTGTTACTTCCACCGTGGATTCCTGCCTCTTCTGCAGGGCTCCCCGGCACGACATCAATTACGAGGAAGCCTCTCGGCTCTTGTAGGCCAAGTGATGTAGCAATCCCCGGCGTAATGTTGGTTCCAGTTACGCCAAGCCACGGGTGCCTAAATGAACCAGTCTCTATTATGGACGAGACGACCTTGTCAACCATGTTCGAAGGCAGGGCAAATCCCACTCCAACAAAGTAACCGGTCCCGGTGTATATGGCAGAATTAACCCCTATGACTTTACCTTCCATGTTTATGAGGGGTCCGCCCGAATTACCGGGGTTGATCGCAGCGTCAGTCTGGATCACATTGGGGATGGAAAAGACGTTGTTGCTATTGCCTCCTTGCTGTGAAGGCGAGCTGGGCGACTGGGCCGGAATGAGTCTGCCAAGGCCGCTGACTATGCCTGTGGTCATGGTTCCTGAAAGTCCAAATGGATTACCAATTGCCACAACCTGCTCTCCAACCCTTATCTTGTCAGAATCAGCAAGTACGAGGGGGACTAGTTTGCCCTCTGGCACATCATCTAGCGATACCGCCAAGACTGCCAAATCCGAATAGGGATCCGATCCAACCAGTCTTGCCCTGTAGATCGTGCCGTCGCTAAAAGTTACGTCGTAAGGGCCGCCGGATGATATGACATGGTAGTTTGTTATGATATGGCCCGATTCATCAAATACAAAACCGGATCCCAAACGGCCAGCGTCTGCGCCAGTTGTTACTTGGACAACAGAGCTGTGAGTCTTATCAAAGAGGTCGGGCAAGGAAAGGTAGGAATTACCGTCATTACCAGCAGATGTTGCAGCCGCTGCTGAAGGGCCTTCTGATGAAGCATAGGCAGGACTGGCAGCAGCGGTACCAACGACAACCGGGCTAACGCTCGGGTATTTTTCAAAATGATGAAAGACTTCACTTTGCACCGCTGCACTGGAAAGAGCGGCGCCTGAATGCCATTGTGAATAGTAATAATTGTATGCTATCGCAATTCCAGCGAGCGCGGTTAGAACAAAGGCTATAGGGAATACAAATTTTCTAGCCCTGTGTATCGCCATAGCGTATTGAATAGTAGATTTTTCTAATATGCCTTTTCTTGTTTGTCATCCTCCCAATCCTGACTGGTTCTAGGGTTCTTCCTGATCACCATTTCATTCCCGTCTATTGCCGTCACACAGAGGTTACGGTTTGGGTCAGATTCTTTGTTTCACACTTGCCGCCATCGCAGCACCCTCAGGGGAGGGGTGTGGTCATAACCATTATCTGGAGTACCACCAACTGTACAAGACGGTTGTTCGCCCCTTGCTGTCATAAATGGCCAAGGCTTTATCGTCTGGAATCGTAAAGATACTACATCGATTAAAGTTAGGATATTTCACACTGTGGCTTTGCCGGTAAAATCGTGTAAGTAGCTGCCCGCCTCGTCGTTCCGGAGGTAAGTCGCGGCAGAAATCCTGAAATTGATGACAACTAGTTGCCGACAACCCCTATTGTTTGTTTCTATGATGCTGTCATCAGGGTAGTGTAACCTTACGATATTTTTTCATAGAACCTCTTATGTGGCCAGAAATAACCTCAACAGGCCTGTCAACGACCTATTCTTGGAAGGCAGGTAATCGTCTTACTTCAAAACGTTGCTGCGATAATGCCTCGGTAGCACGAAGCAAGAAAGGAGAACATCCCGGGCCGGAAAGATCTCGCGAAGTGTCAAGGTCGTTGGTACCGGCCGTATACACCGAAGCTGACATCAATTAGCTGCTCTTCTTGTCGGTTAAATAGTTAGAGTCAGCACTCCTGACGCAACGAGTATGACCGTAATACCTATGGAAACAGCGATCCGTGTTATCCTATTCATATCTGATCGTGTGTGTTGAAGGGAGTCAATTAACCGGATTGTTTACGTTTGCGATCATCCCCAATTCTGACGCTCTTCTGCAGAAGTGACGATATGGGTTTTATTTCTGAATCGAGGCTATATTAATCAAAATAGAAGGAAATTTCCTTCAGTGACCAATATTTAATAACATATAATCAAACGTCAGAAATATGTGTTAAAACAATCTCCGGTAAAGACGACTGTTACAATATTGTTGGCATCAGCCCTTCTGTTCCCCATGGGACAGAACGTCCTGGCTGATGATGAACGACCGAGACAAAAAAATGCGCGGCTAGACAAGTTTGGTATTGAAAAGATCTACCAGACGAAAAAGGGATGACACGAATGGTATGTAGACATGACGCATCCCGACAGCGACCCTATGTTCAGCAATCTCGAGAGAATGAAAAAAGCAATCCGATGGCTCGTGGCAAGTCGAGGGGAAAAACGGCCAGTTAAGGATGGAGGTCTGGTCGCCGCGCAATGAAAAGTGGCTCAACGTTGAGATAACGATATATGCCAAGATGGTCAAAGGGCCAAACGATCTCTTGCAGATGTATGCAAGGGGCGGCCACCACTCTTCCAAGGATGAATGTCTAGGCAGCGCCTACAAGGCCAAGCTGTATGGAGATGGTCGAGCAACATGGATAAAGGAGGTCAACCATCCCGCATATGCTGGTAGAAGAGGTACAGTAGACATTACTGACAACCCTCTGAAAGGAAGGTGGATCGGATTCAAGGCAGTGGTCTACAACTTTGTCGAAAAAGGCAAGACGTATGTCAGCATGGAGAGCTACATCGACGACGACGTGACTGATTCAAAGGGCAATTTGGTAATCCGAAACAAATGGAGGCTGGCTTCTGTTGTAGAAGACAGAGGTGGATGGCGGACAAGCGACAAAGACTTTGACTCATCTTGTAAGCCCCTGAACAATGACAGCAGAGAAAAGTACGGACAACGCGATGAAATATTGAACATACGTGATGGAACAACCACACAGAACATAGTGGCGTTCAGAATCGACGATCTCACATGGAACTGGAAGTACCTGAGCGTAAGGGAAATCGATCCAACGCAATGATCCGCAGCCAGCCCTGCACAACTAGCTCAACCTGAACTTCGAGAACCATCACCTGTTAGCCTAATGAAGGGTATGGGAAACAAAGAAACCCTACACTCTTTACAGTAGATCAAAAAAGCTAAGATGATGCCCCAGCAACTTGAAGTTGTGGACACAACCAAATCAAGCCGCTGGAACGTACCCCGGCGAATTGGTACATCGCAATATTACATAACTGTTAATGACACAATCTC
>DATLXY010000194.1:0-8757 GCA_035575335.1 Nitrososphaera sp.
TTATGTTGAGGCTTTCGAGGTTGTTAAGCTCTGCTTTGGTAACGCATTCAAGCTCTGGAAGATCCCAAATGAAGCCATACCCAAGGGCATTAGTTGCATCAGACCCAAGGAGATAATCGAGCTGATCTAAAGGAAGTGAAAAACGAAATGTCAGAACCCTTGGCAGTAGTTGACGAGCAGCCAAAAGTGAGGACACTGTTTGCCAAATTCAGTTTGGTAAATGATCCAGTTGTATCAGAATTTACAGGGTCGATTCCAGAGAAATTTACTGAGGCCGTGCACAGAATAGCCTCGCAGGAATTTCTCGCAAGTAACTTTATCCTGCGTAACCGATTATTGCTCAAGTCGCTTATCAAGAAATTCCACATACACGCCGGCACTCTGACTGACGAGGTTCGGAACAGCATCCAACTGCTTGACGACCCGGCTGCAAAGTTGATTGTAGCCACGCATCAGCCAAATCTCTTTGCTTACGGTGCCGTGTTTAAGAAGATTGTCATGCTCGAAACCATAAAGCGCGTGGTGGAAGAAGGTAACTGCAATACAAAGATTGTTAATCTCTTTCTTGTTGTAGACCACGACTTTGTCGACGAGTCCTGGATAAGACTGGCCCAGCTCCCGAGCATGCAGCACTCTCAAGGCATAATGGAACTCCGCATGCCGGTCAGCGAGTCGAAGCGCTGGATAATGGTCGCTCGTATGCCCACGCCAAGCCACTACATCATACACCTCTGGAAATCTCAGGTGAGGTCTTGGATAAGGAGGAGCGTAGGAGATAACCTCGAAAAGAGAAACATCCTATTCGACAATCTGGAACAATTGTGGCAACACGTAGAGGCTTGTCATGCGAGGGCTAAGTCATATGCCGACTTCAACTCGTTTCTAATGTCAAGAATTGTCAATGAGACTTGGAATTACAGCACGCTCTTTGTAAGATTGTCAGAAATCTCGAGGGTTTTTGAGGATGGTTTCTCGTTCTTGCTTTCAAATGCGGGACTTTATTCTGAGGCCTTAAGACAAGCTGAGAATATGTTCATGAGCAAAGGGATCGATACAGGTGTTAGCCCTTCCTCTCATCTGCAGGCCCCATTATGGCTCCACTGCGACTGCGGGAGCAAGGCGTCTGCCAAGATTTCAACAAAGGGCGGCGACTTGACGCTTGCTGGTCCGTGCAAGTCTTGCGAGAAAGAATTAGAGGTGGATCTCGGGCGTCCAGACAACCTTGAAATTACAAATGTTGTTGACCAGCTTTCACCTAGAGCAATCCCTATTCCTCTTCTTCTCTCAAGGGATCTTGGAATTTCCAGCTATGTATCCGGAACTGGTGGAATAGGATATCTTGTAGACGGGAGTTATGTGAGCAAGAAGCTCGGCCTCAGCCTACCGCTTATTCTTGTCTGGCCGTCGAGGGACTCTTACAAAGGCATAGCTCAGACGGAAGCCAGTGCATACCTGCCTTCCGAAGGAGATATTGACCAGCAAATCCAGTCCCTAGAAAAGCGGAACAAAGAGTATGAAGAGAGGATCAGGCCCCTATTGTTGCAAAGGGCCCAGGAGGTAAAAACAGGACGGCCAGTCGATCGAATACTCTTATCGCAGATCTTTGAGCTGAAAGAGGAGCAGCGAAGGATTCGACAGCAGATAAGAATCGCGGAAAAGGTCAGGAATGTGACCACCATCTCACCCTGTTTTATTGACTATGCTGTCAACTTTGGCATGGTGAAGACCGAACAGGTGTGGCGAAATCATCTTGTCGGCAACGGCAGCTTGGCGATGCCGATCTTATTCTAAGATACACATAGAATCTTCTATGCGCTTGTTGTGATAGAAAGTTCGTTTATCATTAAATCCAATACCAATAGAGGTTCTATAGAAATTGCCACTAAATGCCGCGGGTTGGAGTAACAGGGGATGGCTAGAGATAATAGAATTCATCCTCCTGATGTGCGAAAACGGCGCTAGAAAGACACATGTTATGTATCGCTGCAACCTGAACTCGAAGCAAATAAACCAGTACCTCGACTTTCTCTTGGATAGCGGTATGTTGGAGATGATTCAGGAACGTCCAAGCTCGAAGCGATATATATACAAGACCACAGATCTTGGCAAGAAATTCATTGCTCACTACAAGCAACTGGCATCTCTCTTTACAAAGGCACCTCCTCCATCATTAACTTGAACGATATTCTATCCAATAGTTCCACTCTAATTATATGAAATGTCTGTTGTATTTGAAGGGGCTTAATAAATGAAGAATCGCAGCCGCTACGAAGTAATTGCAGCTATCTTGAAGTCTGTGAACAAAGAGGAGACCCGCACGAAGATAATGTATAAGGCGATGCTGAGCAACGACCAGTGTAAGCTGTACCTGGACTCGCTCATCAAAACCGGCCTTGTGCATGAAGTTAGCAATGGGGACAAGATACTTTACCGTATAACACCAAAGGGCAGCAGATTCCTTTCTTACTATGACCAGATGAAGGAACTTCTGCCCGTTGGGATAGAAGAAAACCTTGCTGACGAGTACTATCACTTGAGTACGTAGGTAAGGAAAGAGAAGAAGATGGCGCAGCTATACGACGGGCTCAAGCGTGATCTGGTGTCTGCTAGGAACCACCGCATAGAGAGTGGTGGTTGGGACAAGCGACTGCAGGAAAAGCGTGTCGCTTATCATTAGCAGGCGCAGATGTATGTCAGCCGCTTCTGAGAGGTACTCCAGTACGTCGTGCTGGGAGTGGCCGATAACAACGGATAGGTCTGCGTTTGACTTCATCTCGGCCATCATATTTTCCAAGATATTTTTTTTCTCCCTTTGCCCATAGAACTTCTGTAGGAGATCGGTTCCCATAATATTTAGCAGTAGCTTGTCATGGTATTTTTTTCGAAGCTTGCTAAGCGCCACGACGGTAGGAATTCCATTCTTCTTTGTCTTCTTATTTGCCAAGATTATGTTATGATCTGCTGCTATCATACCCGTCATCGTCTTGCCAGTCCACAATATCTTGAAAAGATCTCTCTTTGACGAAGGTATGGACGGAGCAACATAATTCATTACAGATTGCGGATCCATCCAGTCAAAGGGTTGGAACACCACAGGGTTACCGGTTGAGACAAAATTGGATATCATCCTCTCAACGAAGGCCATTGCGACTGTTGTATTTACGTGCGAATTTAGTTCGAGCAGGACGACTCCCTTCCTTGGAAAGCCGCCCCCAAGGGATGCATCTAGCGCCGGAAACCCACTCTTTACATGATCGGCTGATGCAATACCATCGTTAAGAGGAACAACGAATTTCCTGCGAGGCACTGGCCTAAACTTAATTGGACGGTACGGCGCAAAACTCCGGAAAACGTTGTTATCTAGAGTGTAGATATATGAAGATCGTTCTATACGTACGCCACGCAATTTTAGCAAAAGAATTTCTCGCACACGTACACTTTCAATATAGCTCTGTTTGAGTTCGACGATTCCGTCCACGAGAAAATCAAGTGTGGTATCGTCTGGGTGTTCACTGATGAATATCAGCTTCGCACCCGCCCTCTCTCTCCAAGTCTGGAGTACCCTTTCGTTATTCAAGCGCGCCTCTTTGTCCATAAAAGATGCGATCGCATCCCAGCTATCGATAATGATTATCGGCGACGCGATATCCATCAGTTGGTTGGTGATACGCTCGAAAAGAGACTCTGGTTCGTCGAGCCTCGCGTCTTCAAAGCTTGGGGAAAGGTTACATTCTTGTCCTTCACCGCGATTGGAGGGCTTTGGTAGGCCAACAAACTTGCTCAACCAAGGATAGTATTGGAACAGCTGCTTTGGAGATATCCTAGTAGATATATAGAAAAAGTTGTTCTTGCTCCCCAGGGTCTTTAGAATGGTGAGTGCTAGCGTAGTCTTGCCGGTGCCTGCGAAGCCCTTGATAAGAAGCGAATAGGTATCGCGCTCTATAAAGCGCATCAGCTCATCAGGCAGGTTTATGGGGCCGCCATTTCCCCTTTCCGTATTGGTTGTTGAAGATGATGGTTCTTCCACGCATTATTCACCACAAGACCACAGGACGCGTTTTGAACTGTTGGTAATCATGATGCGTTCCTTATTAAATATTGAGCTATTTGTGTTCTGTTGATCAGTTAGCCTTTGCGTGAACTGTCTGCAAGATGGCGGGCCGAGGCTGATTTGGCTCCTGTCCGTAATTGTGTGCTAGTTAGACGCTTTCAGGGGCCACTTGTTAACCATTTTGTTCCAATTCTTGCAGATCTAACGCATCCGCCAAAATTTCGTTTGCCACATAGAGAGAGGTGAGAAAATCTGACCCCTGACTCCCCGACCATCCAATCTATTCGACAGTTCCGGTCTGTAATGCGAAGTTTGAAATCGCCGCTATCTTCGTACCGTCGCAACTCACCTACTAAGGCCGAGAAACTATGGATGTATCTGCGGTGATGAGTAACATATCAAGTAATTTGGATTAATGAATTTCTAGACCTGCCCTTATTCGACTTCACTAATTCTGCACACCATTTCTTTTCCCTAAAATAGGGCTATCAGACTCCCTTGCCGCGTCTTAATAAGGATTCGTTGTACTGGATCGAGTTGCTGACGAATCCTTCTCGCTAGTCAACGGTAAATATTGACCCTGATCTTACACCGATTGCCCAGCAAAAGAATTTGATTCGGGTTGTGGTATTCGTTCCGCCGCTTATAAGATATTAAAACAATATAATTCTCCTACCAGCTAGAATTGTCGTTAGATTTTGAGGACGCATGGCTCGAAGTAAGATTGTGCGATGATGATGGCCATCAGGAAACAGAAGCTGTTATTAGTGATATGCTCGACGTGCCAACGATATCCGAGGTGTTAGAAGCCGCTGCTGTTGCCAACAGACATTCGAAAGGAAACATGTGGTACTTTTCGCGCAGGCTCGTCCGGCAAGAGGTAAGCGAGATACTAAATGTGCTGCATATGGCCAAAGTGACAGATGATAGTAGGTCCATATCACACTCGCTCAACGTTTCCTACAAAGGTTCGTGTTATACTCTCACGCTTTTCGAGGTCAAGAAAGGACGCTAACTTGGGACGAGCAGTATAGCTTATGTAAACCATCCTTTCGATTCTTGTTCTTGATATCATCATTATCGTTCATACTTGCAACAAAATGTATAACCCTGCAACAATTGGAAGATTACGCGGGCTTGCACAAGACGAACGCAGTCAGGAATGGCGACTACGACATTAGCGTTGTTCCTAATTAACAGAGGGAAAATAAAGCAAGGAAAAAGTCAAAATAAAGACATGCGACATTTAATGGATTTAGCTAACCCGTACGAATCCCCCAGGCGCTATTCTCTATATTCACAGTGTTAGCCTCATCCTTGGTAGCCTAATCTTTGTCAATTTCGACTTGCTCAAGGCGCTGAAGAGCCTCTAGTATCTCTTTTTGCAACTCATCTATGCTCTTTTCCTCTGCCTTAAATGACCGCTGCTCAACAGACGACGGCTCGATTTTTGAAGTTTCGGCAATTATCCTTTGAATCTTTGCGTCCACTGCATCGTTCGGGTACTGGCTTGTGATGCCAGTCGATGATTTCATCGCAAGCAACTTTTGATCCAGCGCAGAAATCTTGCTCTCGATCAAAGATACAAGGTTGTTCCGAAGTTCAGTAATTTCTACAAAGTCGGCCACCGGCTGTACCACCGCAATCCTCTGGTTAAGAGAGTCGAGTTGCTGCTTGTATTTTACCAGCAACCTATCGCGCTCTAGCCTGTCTATACGACCCTGCTGTGATGCCTCATAAACGCGGGTAATCGCCTCCGCAACAAGATTCTTCTCGAACAGCAATGATGCCAGCTCTGTCCGAGCTGCATTTGGCGACGGCCGCGGTGGCGCTTTCTTGCCTGTTCTACCACGGGCCATTTCAATCAATGCGGCCGATATCGCGCCCGCAACTGAGGTTCCTGCGATTACGGCAATTTCCGCCGACATTGTATAGTTTGACTTTGCAAACGCTAAAAGAAAAGCTTTCCGCTTGCTTCAGATGACCTGTCGCTTAATCCAAGAATACTTTCGCATTTTGGGGTCAGGATATCCGCACTTTGAGCATTGCTTGCCCCGCTTGTAAAATGAGTTGTGGCCGCACCGTCTGCAACGTATGTGTGTCTTTTTGCGTGTGAACTTCCCCATCGAAGTAGTGCCTTTCGTCATTTCTAGAATTCTCCTCCCTAGAACTACTTAGGCGGTGGGGAGATTATGACGACGTTGTCACCCCTCACAACAATAGTCCCTAGATCGTTAGATTTACCCTCCTCAAGGATTTCGACGGAGTCCTCGAGTAACAAGTTCATGTGTTGGTCAAAGCCATGGAGGTTTCCCCTGATCACTTTACCACCCTTCAATTTGATAAGCACGACTTTCCCGAGGCTCTCATCAAGAACCTTCACTGCCATATCTACAGACATATATCTACCTCTACAGGTAGAGCGCAATGTAGGCATATATTAAAGTTAAACTGAAGTAACGCAGAGCTTTTCAATCGAATTCTCGAATTGTCTTTGCAAGACCCGCAAGGATTTCCTGGATCATCTTTTTGCCTTTTGCAGCTGTGGCCTTCCTCGGATCACCCCATACACCATTGCCTGTTATCTTTGGAAACGAGCCGGGGACATTAGTGATGCTGCTATAAGCAGCTCTTGACTTAGGCAGTTTCTTTGAGTTTGGAGCCGCAAGGTTCATGCTGACAAGCTCAGGGGCGATCGCAAGCACAAGTGAAGTCTCAACTTCCCCGGCGTGGTCAAACTTTCTCTCTTTCATCATATGCCAATAGTGGATTGTGTGCACACTGACGCCCCTTGGGACCTTGCCATACAACTCTTGTGGAATATATTGAAGTGCACCTATGTTGCCATGATGACCGTTCACAATAACTATCTCCCTTACGTTAATTTCTGCAAGCGACATACACATGTCGCATAACATATTCGAAAGCGTAGAATTGCGAAGTGAGACATTAAACATCGGTTTGTGTTCGAATGAAACTCCGTAGGATACCACTGGTAGGACAAACGCCCTGACCTCTTCTGCGGCCAACCGTGCGAGATATTCCACGATGAGCGAGTCGGTCGAAACTGGAAGATGCATGCCATGCTGTTCGAGCGAGCCCACTGGGATTATTGCCCTTCTAATCTTTTTTTTGAGCGCCGCTCTAAAATCTCGCTCGCTCATGCCAAATACCGGTATCGACATATATATTATGGATGAAAGGCAGCGTTCGCTAGATTAACTACTTTTTGGTTTCGGGGGCCTCCTCGCCCTTGACATATACCTTTCCCCAGTACACTTCAAGTCTGTTTTCTAAGTATAGTTTTACCGCTTCAAGCAGTGTGGCCGCCTCCATTTCCTGCCCTTTCTTCTTGATAGTATCCAAGGTGTCGTTAGCTGACACCTTAAACGACTCTTGGCTTATAATCGGGCCCTGGTCAAGATCTTCTGTTACGAAATGGGCGGTACAGCCAACGATCTTGGCACCACGTTCGTAGGCTTGTACATACGCGTACGCGCCAGGAAAGGCGGGCAAAAGCGAGGGATGGATGTTAATTATCCTGTTAGGATAGCGCCACACAAAGTTTGGGGTCAAGATGCGCATGTATCTCGCCAGGACAATCAAGTCAATATTATATTGATCGATGAATTCTAGGATCTTTTTTTCAGCTTCGACCTGATCGGTATGCACCACCGCGTGGAATGGTATTCCTGCCGAGTCGGCTATTGACTTCAGTGTGCTGTCGCTTCCAATAATAACGGGGATGTTTACCTTAATCTCGCCCTTTTTCTTCGCTTCAAGCAGCTTTTCAAGGCAATGAGGCTCCTTGCTAACAAATATGGCCATGTTCTGCAGCCTGTTTGGCTCCTGATAGTGAACCTTGATCTCCATAACTAATTTTTTGGCTAGTTGTTTCAGACCATCATCAAGTTTCTTTCTGTCAATTTGTACAAATGATGCTTCTAGCTGCATGCCGAACAGCCCCCGAATGACATTCTGATTTATCTTTTCGATATTGCCGCCGTTTTTGAAGATAAAACTGGTGATGTCTGCAACGACGCCTTTCCTGTCAGGGCCTACCACTGTAACCTCGATTATTGTCTTATCTCTGGCTGCAGCCATAGCGGATCCATAGCATCGGTGCAAGATAAATAAATCTTCAGATATGCATTGTAGTCCTGTTAATCTCCATCCCTAGCCAGAAACGGCATGAACCTTCTCCTGTCTGTTCCCATATGTGACTATAGCAAGGAGAGCTTCAGCCAGTCCCACACGCGCCGCCTATCACAGTTCTTCTTTCTGCATGCAAAGTGGTCGTCGAAGCATTCTGTCCTGTCCTTGACCTGCTGGATAAACTGCTCCATCAAATTCTCCTTCTTCTTCAGTTCTGTACCGTATACTCTATGATGTAGTCGGAGCCACCTACAAGCCTCGTTGTACCATCTGGTGCCGTCTGTGTGTATTTATGTGTGTGTGAATTTGGTGGTGTGTCGAATAACTGATCCCCATATCAACTACTTTTGTCAGAACAAGCTTAATGAGAGCATGTATGATAGTAACTGTTGACTGACGAGAAGAACAAACCAAAGAAGAAGAGAAAGGTAAACTGGAAAGAATACAATGAGTCACTTGTCAGACGCGGCGAAGTCATGTTTGATACCGATTTTTTAGAGAACTGGCGGGCAGAATTGAGGGCGATGAACAGGGGAAAGGAAGGGGCAAGA
>DATLXY010000195.1:0-2624 GCA_035575335.1 Nitrososphaera sp.
AAGGGACGAACTAGACGTCAGAAGGATGCTTGAGGCGGTATGCAAGAAACCAGAAGATGCAAAAGATGTCTTGGACCGAGCAGTCAAAACCAATATCAGCGTTTACAAGTTTGAAGAAGAACTTGAAGCAGCAGGTGATAAAGAAGAAAGCAAGGGGAAAGAAGAAAAAGGAGAGATCCTTCCTACTGGAGATCTTTCAACCGCTGCAGCTGAAGTCTAGCCAGGTCCCGCCTTAGTGTTCTATCGTACAGCACAAGCAGGCCCTGGTTGACAGCGTCCATGTTGTCTGAAACAAGGCCTCTTTTCTTCAGCTCAAGCAGTATCTTTGCCGGCTCTCCTTCTATTTCGGTATTGATCCTGACCCGGGTCTGCTGCGGCTTGTCTACAAGTTGTGTTTCTTCTGTGGTTGCATCGTTCACCTCCAAATACTACAGCACTGTAGGAATTTAAGGCAGGAAAATTGCGCCGGGTTTGCACAAGTCCAAACAGCCTTGTTTTGGCACCAGACTCTAGCTCATGGCACCAGTGGTGCCAACGCTGTAAAATTCATGCTCGCCTTTTGCTGCCATATGGCAGCGATGTTGCCACTGGTACCAAAAATTCTCCCCTGCCCTATGTTTTGCATATATATTTTTTGCTGTTACCACTGGCATCATTCTTTGTTCTTTAGTCAAGCTACAGGTTGTAGACTCTTTAGTAGTCTTTGTATTAATCTAACTACTTTTGCTCTTGCCTTTTCTAGTCAGTTTTCATATCTTTCATCGCGTGTTTTCATATCAAGTTCCTGTACAAATGATGCAAAAACTACTAACATTGCTGTTCTATGGAGAGATAGCGCAGTGAGAGAGAATCGAAAAAAATGAAAATACAGAACACAACGAATAGTAATAGGAAGTTCATGGGAAAATGGCTTGTTATTAGTCCTGTAGTAGCTGCCATCGCTATAGCTGCAGCGGCAATAGCGTACACGCCCCTAATCACTGATGTTAACAATACTCAAGCACAAGCTCAGGAACCTTCACTTGGGCAACTCTTGAGGTCAATCCGCCCTATTACGGTCCAGCCTACTATTGTTAATGAAAAGCTGACAAGCGTCGACGGAATACTGTTAACTGAAGTTGCAAAGAGCACGACAAGTTTGACTACAGAGAGTGTCGACGGAATGATCAAATCTGTAACCCAAGATGGACAGGCAGAAATTGCAATTCTCAGAGGAACCAATCCTGGAACAGCAGACAACATAATTGCATTCAGAATTACCAATACCGGCCAAAACAGCTTCAAGATTGTAAGCTTTGGAATGGAGGGCTCGACAAAGTCGGGCTTTATTCCGATGAAAGTGCTGGCTGTGAGCGAAAAGAATAATGCCAAACTAAATGTTGCAATCCGTGATGCAGTCTTGCTGAACCCTGATGAATCGATGACTGGTTACATAATAGGTAAATGGAAGGCGGCTGAAATCAATGAAGATCTAACAGAATTTCAGGCAGGGGCAGTTTACCGTTACGAGACCGCGGACACAGTAAAAGTATGGAGTATAGGGACTGATATCTACAGTTTGTCCTGACCCTCGATCTTTTTTTATGAACTCTCATCCAGCAGACTAATGCAACAAAATCGGAAGATAATTAAAAACTGATACGTAAGAAATTTTAATAATAAGATAACCACAGTGTTAAACTATAATCCCGCACTCTTCCACTGGTATGGTGCGGTACGAACAAAATCAAGTACCTGCCTTAAAGCCCATCCAGAGATTTTTCAGGAGGACGAACAGCTATTCCATATACAACTATACAGCCAAGATACTTTCTATCAAGAGACGTCTAGAGCAGTTTGACGATTGACGGTGACGGTGATACAACCGGAAACGGCAAAGTTGCATCAGAGTTTTCTGGACGCACTTGGCGACTACGGACTATCCAAGGGCACGGTCGTCTATTATGTTGCAAGGCTACCAATTATCATGCAATGGTTTGCGGACCGCAGTATGATTGTTAAAAAATACGACCAAAGGCGATCGCAAAGAATGCATGAGGAGCATAATATCTGACAAATATGCCAGCAAGACAAAGAGGGCATTTGCAGAGGTGCTAAAGAGGCTGCTGCTACATTTTGCCAAGGCAGGGTAGATAGGGGAAAAGAAGGATGGAAGAGACTATGTCCCAGAAGTATCGTGGATAAGGCAGGAGACGTACGTCAAGAACGGCTGAAAGAGGGAGATAAGACCCGGGGAACTCATTACAGGCGAAGAGATTGAAGCTTTGCTGGATGCCATACCAAAGATAAGCAGGTTTCCCGGCAGCGACAGGGCCATGATGATGTGCCTTTATGAAGGGGCGTTCAAGCCCCGTGATCTTTTGAACATGACGGTGGGAGTGGTACT
This sequence comes from Nitrososphaera sp., assembly GCA_035575335.1. Lineage (GTDB taxonomy): Archaea > Thermoproteota > Nitrososphaeria > Nitrososphaerales > Nitrososphaeraceae > Nitrososphaera. The sequence continues at coordinate 2,387 of DATLXY010000195.1, forward strand.
CTTCAGGTACAAGGTAGCTGTAGTGACGACTATAGGCAAGACAGGCCAAAAGACTGTGTCACTGTTGCTGTCGTACAGGCTGCTGCTTGAGTGGATAGGCCAGCACCGTTTCAAGGACGACTTGGACGCTCCACTGTGGTGGTCATTTGCTACTTCCAAGGTCATAGGCTACGGGTACCTCAGCAAAGTGGTAAAGAAGGTGGCTTTAGAGGCAAAGATAAATGTCTGGAACTATCTG
>DATLXY010000196.1:0-4042 GCA_035575335.1 Nitrososphaera sp.
ATACGTGGGCCATAGCAACACCGCACTTCTGGAGATGACGTTTAAGCAGTGGAAGGAACTTGGACTCGAAACCGAGAAGCGGGTTCGCACATTTCCGAGAGCTAAGCATTCGCTAAACATTAACAAGGACATATATGCCGACGCTTCCTATGTCGAGGCGGCAAAGTCCCAAGAAGGTAAGGTACTGGTAGACTCGCGTGAACGACTGAACTTTCTGACCGAACACATTCCCGGCGCAAAGAACATCCCGTATACTATGGTGGGCTCTGACAGCACCATACTGCGCAAGGCAGACGAACTGAAGCGCTTTATTGAAAACCGTGGGATCACAGCCGACTCTGAAATCATCACATACTGTGGGAGCGTTGGAACGCTTTCGGGTCTTACTTACTATGCGCTCAGACTCGCGGGGTTCCAGAACGTGAAACTGTACCCCAAGTCGTTCAAAGAGTGGAAGGCACTCGGCAAGCCAAAGGAAGAGTTCAAGGACGCAACCTACTGGGACCTGTCAGCAGAATAACCATGCCAAAGAGGCTCTTTGTCTGTCTCACCGGTATGCCGGGAGCCGGCAAGTCTACCGTTGCTTCCTTTCTGGAGGAGAAGGGATTTGCGGCGGTGACAATGGGCGACGCAGTCAGAGAAGAAGCAAAAAGGCTGAACCTGGAACCAAACGATGCCAACCTCGGTAGGATGATGATGAAGTTACGAGAGGATCTTGGTCCGGGAGCTGTCGCGCACCTTGTCCTTCGCAAATTGGAGAGAGATAACAACTCTGGCAACGTTGTCATTGACGGCATCCGCAGCATTCCGGAAGTAGAAGTTCTGAGAAAGGTCGGCCATGTGAAATTGCTGGCCATTCATGCATCGCCGGAGACTCGCTATAAACATCTCGTTGAACGCGGCAGGTTTGATGCGCCGTCGAGCAGCGACGAGTTCGCAAGCCGGGACAGACGGGAGCTTTCGGTGGGAATAAGCGAGGCGATTGCGCTTGCAGATGAGACGATATCAAACAACGACCTTACTCTTGACCAGCTAAAGCAACACGCCTGTGATATTGTGAAAGTCTGGTTGGAAGAGGCGAGCCGGGATTGAGAAGGCTGGCAATCCAGTCGACGATCGAAGTAAAGGTGGAGGCTGCAGTCAACCCCTCAGAGGACGCACAAAAAGTAATCAAAGCAATTGAAAATGTGATTAGGGGTTGCTCCCCTGAGTTTCGCTATAACAGCAGGGCAATAGGACGGGCCGTCGGAAGCGAGTCTCTTTCGTTGATATATGAGCAGGTGCGGTCTAGGTCTGCGATGGGTGTACTGAGGAGGATGCTGCTAGACAACCGCGCCGGCGATAGCACTTGGTTTCTCCTCAACAAGCAGGCGGCAACGGTTGGTATAGCGGCTATAGTTGAGGATGAACAGGAGTCTCCCCTAGGACCCATCAGGGTGACCATAAGATGCGGAGAGCTTGACTCCCTCATCGACTGGCTGGCTCCTGAGACGTAGTACGTGGAAAGCTTCTTTTACCCCCACAGGCATACGGGCACCATGGCAACAGAAGCGTATTGCGTCAAGTGCAAGGCAAAGAGGACGATGAAAGACGAGAAAAAGGTCACCATGAAGAATGGCAAGCCTGCAACCCAAGGTATGTGCTCGGTCTGCGGGACCAAGATGTTCAAGATAGGTGCAAACTAGTGTAATAATGGTCATCATCGTTTTTCATCTTTTTCCTTTTTTACTCAATGACGAGCGCGTACCTGCGTACATGTGAACATAATGTCAAGGCATAATACTGACAACCGCGATCATTTATTTGTTCCATGATACGGATACGGAATCTGGTCGAGATACGGCTACCTGACTGCAGTCAATAATTTAACACTCGACATACATCAAAATGAAGTTTTCGGGCTGCTGGGTTCTAACGGTGCAGGCAAGACTACTACCATCCACATGCTGGCAACCTTGCTCAAGCCGACATCCGGGACTTCCACCGTAAACGGTTATGACATTGTGAGCGAGCCAGCAAAGGTGCGCACGAGTATCGGAATTGTGTTTCAGGCCCCTCGCAGCGATGACATGCTTACAGGCTATGAAAACTTGCACTTGCATTCGATGTTGTATAGTGTGCCGCGGCATGTACGGCAAAGCAGGATAGGGGAGGTACTCGAGCTGGTAGGATTGACAGAACGTCAGCACGACCAAGTCAAGACCTATTCCGGCGGGATGCGCCGGCGTCTGGAAATTGCGCGTGGCCTACTCCACAACCCAAAGGCGATGTTTCTGGACGAGCCGACACTCGGACTCGACTCTGCAAGCAAAGCATGTGAATTATATCAAACGATTGGTGCGCGAGGAAAAAGTTACGGTGATTTTGACAACACATTACATGGAGGAGGCGGACATGCTGTGCGACAGGATCGGCATCGTTGACAAAGGCAAGACAGTGGCGCTTGACACGCCGGCAGGTTTGAAGGCGGGGTTTGGTGGCGATATCATCCGGCTCAAGACAAAGGACAGCATAGAAACGATCAAACAGTTTGATTTCGTACAAAAGATCGAGCAAAGCAACGGCTTTCTGGTGTTATCGGTAAAGGATGCGAAAAAGGCCCTGCCTGAGCTGCTGAAAAGCGTCGAGGCCGAATCGGCCGAATTTGCTAGGCCGACTCTTAATGGCGTATTAATACAGATAACCAGCAGTAACATCGACAAAGAACAGGTGGAAGGAGGGTTCATGGAGAAATTTGCAAAGTACGATTAGTAGTTGTAGCATAGAGGATTCGGTGACAAGAATATACGCGCTGTGGTTGCGCGAGTTCAAGGTCTTGCGAGAAAAGAGCAGACTTGTCGCGTCCACATTTACTCCGAAATTGTGGCTCTTTGTAATTGGTTCCGGACTCGGTACAGCCAGACCAGTTACTATCACTAGCATTGACTACCAACAGTTCATCCTCCCCAGGCATGTGGCGATGTCGATAATATTTAGCTCTGTATTTTTGGCTCGTACATCATTTGGGATCGCAAGTTCGACTTTCTCAAGAGCGTAATGGTAGCGCCAGTGAGCAGAACCGGCGTCTTTATAGGAAAGACTCTGGGCGTAATGACCGCATCTCTGATTCAGGCAAGCATATTGCTAGCTATCGGGATCACGATCGGCATTCCATTCACACCGCTGTCCCTGGCACAGGTGGTTGTAATAATTTTGTTGATGTCGTTTGGCCTTACATCTCTGGGGCTTGCTCTTGGCAGTTATATGTACAGCCTCGAAGGGTTTCAGATGATAGTCAGCTTCGTGGTTTTCCCGCTGTTTTTCCTTTCTGGCGCGCTCTTTCCTATCGACAATCTTCCAAGCTGGCTGGGAACGCTGACAGCAGTAGACCCCGCAACATACGGGGTGGATGCATTGCGGCATACGACGCTCGGAGTAGGCAGTAACTCGTTTGAATTCGATGTTGTGATTCTGGTGGCATACACGGCTGCACTGGGGCTATTTTGGATCTTCTCGTTCACGCGCATGAAGGCAGTCTAATAATAGCGAGTCAAGGAACCTTGATCACAACCAGAAGGATGGTTTTGCACCACATACTCTAAGCAGCACCATCCGGTCGTCTGCATTAATAGCTGCTGTATCTGAGACTTGCGTTTATTATCGGAGTTCTCTCGGTCCTTCAGTTTGCGTTGCATGCGGCAACAGGCAACCTCCATCATGTTTCTACGGGCGTCTATGAAACCTGTATCAGGATGAATGATCAGCACAAGAACTTTAACCTCTGGTTTAGAAGATAGATTGTTTCTGTAGGTTTAATAGAGGTCTTCTGATGTGAAACCGTGAGGGGCCATAGTCTAGCTTGGTCTAGGATGTCAGAGGTTGCCAAGAACAACCGACGAGCCTGGGGCGCTGGAGATCGTGGGTTCAAATCCCACTGGCCCCACTAAAAATAGGGTTCAAATGCATGATGTTTTTATACAAGTTATAGGATGCCCGCAACGCTGGCTACTATCATCAAAGGTCTGGACGAACTCCAGAAGGAAGATGCTGCTAACGGATCGCT
>DATLXY010000197.1:0-6162 GCA_035575335.1 Nitrososphaera sp.
ACAATGGCCGAGGCGTTGCTACTGGCTGAGGCTCGCTCCTACGACCTATATCTGCTCGATAACCTACTGCCCGATGGTACAGGGATCGAACTGTGTCAGCGAATCCGAGAATTTGATGCTACCACACCTATTATTTTCGCTACCGGCTCGGCGTCTGACGAAGAGAAGCAGCAAGCGATGAGCGTCGGAGCGCAAGCATACCTCTTCAAACCCATTGACCTCGACCTGCTGGAAAGGGCCATTACGCACCTTGACACAGAGCCAAGAGAGGAGAGTAAATTCTTCATGGACTGACGCTCTCCTTTCAACTCTTCCCCGCCTAGAGCGGATTTCATTCGAGTTTAGCTGTTGTGTTTTCAAATAAAGCCGTATTTTGGCCAAAACAACCGACGCGAAAAGCTAAATGCAACTGAAAACCGCTCTAATCCAATAACTCTTTGATGTCATCGATAAGAGAGTCAAGGGGCACAGGCTTTCTTATAGCCCGATTGGCCCCGGCCCTGATCGCATTGTCCAACTCTTCTTTGCCGTAAGCAGTCAGAGCAATTATCGGCGTGTTCTTAAACTCTGCCTGTGCCCGCAATTCTATTATCAAGCTGATGCCATCCATCTCAGGCATATTGATGTCGGTGATGATGAGGTCAGGCTTCTCGGCTTCGGCAAGGTACAAGCCCTCAATTCCATTGCTGGCGGCGAAAACTATGAACTCCTCAAGTTTCAAATGGAGGTGAAGCACCTCGCGCATGTCGAGGCTGTCTTCGACAACAAGAATCTTCCGGGAGAGCAAGGAATCCCCTGAACGAAGGACTTGGTGATATAGCGGACCAACAGGCCGCCCTGGCAGCAGAAAGATACTATATTTTGCAATCAGGCGAAAGCCCATGAGTCGCGCAGCAGCCTGCCCCGACCCATGACGTGTTGACCTTGTCTATGCTCGTTTCGCGGTGCTGGTTTTCGCGGAAGCGCCAAAGTATTCTTCTACCGAATACTTCCTCCGGAATTTTGCGCCGCAAGTTTGGTTAAAGAAATATGCAAGGCAAACTCCTGGGGGCCGTTCTATAAGCAATTATCGTCTGTCAGTTTTGAAGGAGAAAAACTATGAAGCATCCGGTGAGATATTTGATTATAGCTTTCACTGTCGCACTACTATTGTCAGGCCATCTAGCTTATTCTTCTGCTGCAACAATGCAGCAACGCGCTGAATCTCTACAGTCGCAATACAAACCTTCTGGAACGGGAGATCAAAAAAAAGCTCCAGCTCACCTCGAATCCATTGCTGTCAAATTGATAGCGGGAAAATATAACAAGAATGCTGAAGACTTGTTTGTATACGGTTCGACTGTGATGAATCTGCCGACCACACAAGTTAAAGCCTATGGTTATACGATAACTCAAAAGGATTATGGTTGGACAAAAGAAATAACCATTGACGAGAACGGCAAGGAGCTTGACCCAGAACAGTTGCTCGCTGACGAAATAGCTGCTCACGACAAAAAATACGGAAAACTCAATCAAGCACTGATAGACCGTTTAGCAGCGGCATCCCCGGATGAAATAGTATCGGTCATTATTACAATAAAATTGCCTCCTCACACGGCAGACATTCCAGTGGAACCGGAAATGGATAGCCAGCGATGGAACAATATGATGGCAGAGGAGAGGCAGGCGCACAGGAAACTTGAGGAAGAATATGAAACGAAAAACAAGGCTTACCATCTTAAACGTACCCAACAAGCAATAGCTCCTGTCCTTGATCGGTTGCAAAGTCTCGGATACGATGTCAAAGAAGTAGAAGGGATTCCAATGTTGACTGTTAAATTACCTATCGGATTTATAAAGACGGTCGAAAGTTGGAGTGAAGTGTGGAAAATATCTTTAGATGAAGCTTTGCAGCCGAGATTGAATACATCTCGCCCAACCATTGGTGCTGATAGAGTGGAGTTCAGAATTGGGAGGGACGTGCGTTGTGTGCGTTGTGTCCCTTTTTTCCTGTGATTGACGATTCTGCCAATAGGTGATATAAGTTCTGCTCGTGTTTGCCGAAGAAACCACTCTCAATGCTTGCCACCTGGGGCGCGAGTATTGAGCACAACCCTCACAAGGGCATTCCAACCCTTCACCGATAACAGGTACTTGCGTTGTTTGAATATTACTTCGTCAGGGGGAGAGTATTTATGAAATCAGGCGCTTTGATTCTAATCATATCCGTATTGGTTTGAGTGTGCTTGATCCGTTTCTCTACGGGCGCTGAGAGTGCTGCTAAAAAAGAGAGAGCAACTCTGGCCCAGTCCGACAAACCGCATACGATGGCGGCCACCTACTACAGCTTGCAGGGGAACCTGGAAACTTCCATCTCCCTTAACAACAAGGGCCTTCTTCCCCTTGAAGTAAAACCGACTCTTTTCAACCTGGCTGGCGAACGCCTTGATGTTCCGCCAGTCACCGTCGACGCCACTTCGTTTCAGGTTTTTGATCTCGCTGAATGGGCCAGTCACGGTGATCCGACTTTCCAGCAGGGCAGCCTTCAACTCTTCTACCAGGGAAAGGACCTTTTGCTGGGAGCGCAGGTCAAAATCACCGATCCGGATTCGAGTCTCATATTCGATGAACAACTTATCGAACCCAAAGGCATGCTCTCATCACGCCTCGAAGGACTCTGGTGGTTTCCGTCCCGCGATTCTCAAGTCACTATAGCTATATCCAACATCACCGATTCAATTCAGGTCGCGTCCTTGAGCGTGGACGGTACAGCACCAAAGCAGCAAGGATCGAAAGATCTGACTCTTGCGCCTCATCAGACGGTGTTAATCGATCCTGCGAAGGACCTGTCCGATAGGCCAGTCACTTTGCTGGAAACCGGCGGGATTTCAATAAGCTATTCCGGCACGCCCGGATCGCTAATTGCCAGAGCGATGATTCAAAATCCGTCCACCGGATTTTCATCATCCGTGCAGTTCGCCGATCCGAGAAAGGCTAAATCATCCAGACTTCACGGGGCGGGGCTTAGATTGGCAGAAATAGCGGGAGAGGAGCTTACTCCCGTAGTGATCGCACGAAACATCAGCGGCGGGACGGCTGTTTTGCGTGGCCGCATTCCTTACACCAAAAGCGACGGCACCATAGGAGTAACGCCGCTCAGGGAAGTACATCTAAGACCCGGCGAGGCGAAGGCCTGGGAGATCAAAGAGGTCAAAGGGTTGCAAGGTGCAGGGATAAAATGTGCAGGGCTGGAGATGGACTATAATACTCAACCTGGGAGCGTGGTTGTTTCGGCTCTGAGCGTGAGCAAAGGCGGCAACCAAGTTTTTCAGGTGCCGATGCTGGATGTCGCCGTGCAAAAGAGCAGCACAGGGGTTTATCCCTTCTACCTGTATGGAAGCTCTTCGACGCTGGTTTACATCAAGAACACGACCGCGGTTGAGCAAAAGTACATAGCGCATCTGAACTATGAAGGCGGCAATTACATGATAGGCGTGAAGACTATCGCGCCAAAAGAGACGGTGACGATTGACATTCGCGCCCTGCGCGATAATCAAGTTGCGGATGAAGAGGGGCAAACGATTCCACCTGACATAGCGCGCGGACAGGCAAGATGGACCATAATACAAAGCGAAGGGACAGATTTGCTGGCAATGATCGGGCGTTCGGAGCAGGTGGATGAGGTAAAGGCTGTGAGCAGCACGTATGCGTGTCAGAACTGATGCGGAGATTTTGCCCAGGATACTTTCATCTCGCCTTCTTCGGTGGTGATGGAGACCGACCAGGCTGTTACCCTGAGCGCCTTCGAGTTGCGTTCGGATTGCTATGGATTCACCTACCCGGTGCAGCAATCGGCATCCTGGAGCAGCAGCGACAGCTCAGTGGCAAGCGTGTCAGGCGGGCAGGTGACGGGGATAAGTGGAGGAGAGACGACAATCAGGGCGTCGTGGAACTCGTTCAGTTCAGTGACGACTCAGTGCAATCCAGGGCCAGGATTCGAGCCTGGTCCGATAGAGCCTGCTCCTTGCTGCAACAGCCTTACTAGCTTTAGGAGCGCCAGCGCCACTGTGCAGGTAAAACCGCGTATCACTCGTATTGACCCGCCTCGGGGGCTGATCGGCTTAGAGGTTCCCGTGAACATAGTTGGGACGGGGTTCGGCAACGTCAAAGGTAATGTGACGGTGCAGGTGGGAGGGACTGGGGTCACCCCGAAGGTGGATGCAGTAACACCAAGAGAGATACTGGCAACACTCACTATCGCGGCCGATGCGGCTCCGGGCAACCATGCGGTGACGGTGAAAGTCAGGAACCAGATGAGCAATAGTGTGAACTTCTTCGTGCAGGTTCCAGCACGAATCATAAGAGAAAGCATGAGCGATATCACCACGTGTGATCCCAGCCTTTGTACGATTAACAATGAGCCCAACAAGTGCGGGGCGTTCCGAAACCTTGTGTATCAGGTCGTCGACCAGGCAGGTAATCCTATACGCAACCAGGGTACAGTCACAGAAATTATTACTCAGTGGTCAAACGATGCTGCAGTTTCGACGGACCCCCAGGCCACTGATGAAAATGGCAGATTTGCCGATCTTGTAGGAATCGCTGGCGCTGGTTCCAACTGTCCGAGTAATGGATCTGGATTTGATTTTCGTCAAAAATTCACCGGACAATTCGCTGGAAAAACGTTTAACCTGACAACGATCCATCGTCTCCAGGTCCAGAAATCATCAGGTCAGTACACAATCACTGTAACCGTGACACAACAGTAGAGATTTTTGCTTTAGGAGTATCTAATGAAACGAGCCAGTTTTTCCGCAATACTCATTTTGGCCGGTCTGTGCGTGCTGGCGAGCTTAGCACAAACCGATCAAACAGAAAAATCTGTTTCTGATATACTTGAGCGTCAGGTAACAACAAGTGATGTCGAGTACCTGACTCCTAAATATGCTTTCAACCATTCTCTCGTCAGCGCCCGTGTTCCGGGAGGCATCATTAATATGCAAGGTTGTAGTGACGAACCAGCCGCACAAATAGCATCTTTGCCTCAAGCCACACTGCGGGAGACATTGGAGGCTATCGTCCAAAAAGCTCCACAGTATCGTTGGCTGGTCGATGAGGGAGTGGTGAATCTTTTACCTGTAGACGACGAGCCGGAGTTACTCAAGGTTCGAATCAGCAAACTGAGGGTGAAGAACGCAATATCGATCAACGTGGCACTCAATAAGCTATTCGCGCTCCCCGAGGTGAAGAACGCTATTGAAAAGCTTCAACTAAGCCCAGGGGTGCAAATGATCAAGAGGCTGGTTTCACTTAATCCAAATCCGCCGCGATACAACATAGAATGTAAAGATATGACGGTGCGCGAAGCGCTCAATACGATTGCGCGATCTCACGGTCAAGCGGTTTGGGAATATAGAGAGCGACGCTGCGAAGGGAAAGTTGAGTATGGTGTTAGCTTTATAGTCCAATAGGAACAGCGTCTGATTTAAAAGTCAGACACTACATCTCGCTTGGGCTCGAAAAAGAAGGCTAATATGAAAACGAGTATGGTGGGCAGCCTTATAGTAATAACGGCTCTAAGCATAACCGCTTTACCTCAGGTTTCTAAACAAGGCCCATTTTCAGCAACCATCACCGGACAGGTACAGGATGAAAATGGACAGCCGGTTCCGAACGCGAAAGTCCTGGCTCGTTTAATGCCTCATCCACTACGCACAATACCATCAGCTTATACCGATCCAGATGGGAAGTTTTCTATAATCGTCCGAATCATAGGCACGTATAGATTGTACGCAGGCAAAGAGGAACTGTTTTATCCAATAACGAGCCACGATTTTTATGACGTTGACCAAATTGTCCCTCCCGAAGTCGCAATTGGTGATGAACGAGCGTTTGACGCCGGCATTGTGCGACTGAATTCGCAAGCGGCGAGATTAACTTTACGTGTTATTGATGCTGAGACCGGCGAACCCATTAAGGACGGTTTTATTAACTTCCGACGATCTGACAATCTCGCCTGGACCGGAACTGGTCTTGGAGAGGAAAGTGCTGGCAAGGTAACTATGCTGGTTCCGGCAATGCCCATAAAGCTTGAAATCCTAGCTCCCGGCTCTGTGTACAGGACAAAAAATGATCTTTGAAAATGCATAAAAGCCATCGAGACTTTATCCTTTTCAAGAAGAC
>DATLXY010000198.1:0-2453 GCA_035575335.1 Nitrososphaera sp.
GGAGTTCAAGCCCCACCTCTCCAATGTCATACAGTACGCCAGAAGGCATTTCTGGAGCCAGAAAGGCCATCCTCCTCTTGTTGTAGACCATGCACCACACCGTGCCACAAGACTGGGAACGTGAAAAAGAATTTCATCCGGTAAAACCCTATGATGAAAGTAAAGATGCTTCCAAAAAGAGGGCACCAAACCCCAACCCTGTGTGGAGAGGAAGGTGAACAAGCCCTTGAAGCAGGCTGCCTGTACCGACCGTTCTTACTCTGACATAGACGACGTAGTTAGGAATGGGCGCAGGTTCCTAAGGAGATATGCACGGAGTTATGGGATTTGAATTAATTTTATTCGATTGTGTGCATAACAAGATGCGGTCAGACCAGAAGTAATAACATGCGTTACAGTCTTTCTTGTCAAAGGTATTATCTAGACATTTTCAGGTATCAATTTATGACAATGTACTGAGATTGGCAGCAGGCACGAGCAAGTAAAAAGAAGATGCCTTAATAGTTATGAAAAAAATGAACGAGGGGCGGGAGACAAAATGTATAGATGCTAGTGTTGTCAATTATATTACATAATGCTAAAAAATGTCATAATGCAATTGCCACCACCGCCGCCCGATCCTATGGTAGTCGCCTTTTATCAAGCAGCAATATTGATTGCCGTACTAGTTATAGCAGCGGCCGCCGGATTGTTTACGTTTACTTATGTCAGACGGCGCAAATTCGGAAAGGCTACATCGAAAAGTTAACTATCAGCTGACGACAACGTGTCATTATACTGAGAACTTATAGTGTTAAATCATATTCTTACAGTCGCATTTGACGCTAATTGTGGAGGCTTATGATATAGTATACTTGCTTTTCTTCTTGCCTGTTTCTTTGCTTTCAGCAGAAGATCTATTTGTTCATGTAGTCTATTCTTGTGAGACACGATAGTTTCATGAATAATCCAATTGTACTCGCTCTCTTCAATAATTGGACCGAATTTGCTGAGCTATTCTCAATGCCGCTATAATCTTGTCTAAAGCTCTCTCCTGTAGCTCTTCTGCAGTCAGCTCGTGGGTGCATTAATTCACTACTAGAACCATCGTGCGATTCCTTGTCAATAATGATATTACGAGTCCTTTCAGGGTACTAAATGGTTAATTGCTGTATTATCTTTCAGTGCTTCGTTTGTGCGCATGCAGCTTGCTTTAATGCAGCAAGATCACTGCCATCGTTCTGCTCAATCCATGTTATCAGATAGCCTTCTTGAAATGGCGATTGTGAATCGTGGGTCTGGTATCCTCTCACATACAGCAACCCTTTCCTTTCGTACCTCCTTGCGGTGGTCATGATGTCTGGCATCGTAACTCCTTTTTCTTTCAACGCGTTGAAAATTTCAGTGGAATAGAACGCTCTGTCTGAATTTTCTTTAAGGAAATTCAAGACAAGCTGAGCCTTGCTTTTGTTGCCCCTGTTGCCGCGCTTGCCAGAGTATTGAGGGTGGAATTGTACAAATCTGTGGCCGTCAATGATGGCTATGGCGGTTTCTTGGTCATTGATGATATACAGGTGAAACATCCTTGTATTGCTCTTGAATCCAGCTCTGCCTTTGAACTGCTTGCTGTACTCAAACAGCGGCTTGTCTGTCCTTAGGATAAGGCGCTTCCTCCACAGGTTCGATAATAGATGAGATATGGTCTTTTCGTCGATATCTGCAATATTGATTATATCTCGAGCTGATTTTGGCTTGCCGTCTGCTAAAGCTGTCAGTACTTCCTTTATGCAATAGTCTCTGCCACCATGTACAGCCATCATATACTTGACCCTCCTAGATACTTAAGGCGGAAAATAACGGGGTTCGAACGGCTGTCGATATTGTATTGCGTAGCAAAAAATCGATGTCGGTTATTCTTGCTTGTTTGCTGCCAAAGAGCAATATTCTTGCTCCTTTGGACAAAGTAAAATGGTGCGGGGGGTGGGATTTGAACCCACGAACCCCTGAGGGACGGGATAACCCATTCCTATATGAGATCTTAAGTCCCGCGTCTCCAATTTTTGTAGCCTATTTGGCCAGGCTCTACAACCCCCGCTAGCCTACAACTGCGTTAGCGGAGTTAGTAATTAAATCTTGATCTTTTGAATAAAGCATGTACGCACTGCGTGTTTTTTCATTGTCAACTTGAAACGCTAAGAGCCACCAGTAGCTAGAGATCAACCATCACCACTCCTCTGTGTTGTAAGAAAAAAGTGCCAAGGACAGAGGACCAATGGACATCTACAGATAGTCGAATTATTTGCGGTGTGTTGAAGTTCAACCAATGATACCGTAATTAGGTGACATGTTCGCCAAGGATAAGACGTAGAAAAAGTCCTACTACCACTACAGATATGTGTGTATATGCTGCATTGGATCTGGGTGGAAATAACATCCAAGCGGTTCTGAAAAGAGATGATGGCAGAATTGTCAGG
>DATLXY010000199.1:0-3267 GCA_035575335.1 Nitrososphaera sp.
GTATGTGATTGTTTTTACGCCGCATGCGGTTTTGTATCACCTCGAGTCAGCAAGCCGCAAAAAGCTGCATCCGATGGAAGATGAAGAATACGCGCGCAGGCGCTGGGGCAGCTTTTTGTTCCGAGGCGATCCCTACTACAATATCCACCTGAGCCGTGAGCGTTTTGATTTCAGTTTGCGGGTTCTAGATCAGAACCAATGAGAACAAAACCCTGAAGAGGCATGAGATCTATAGCGCTAGACTCCTGTTTCCCAGGGAAGCTCACCCACATGGATACATGGTGTCTATTATCCGTGCCGGCTCCACATCCCAGGAGAGTGTGGTAGTAGCGATTTTCCGACAGAGAACCGCAGAGCCTAGATACGCAGGTTGTTGTTCGAGTCCTAGAGTCGTCTGGTGCAGCATCCGGCTGACAACCGAAGCCGGCTCCCCCATTGCGGCATCCACAATCTCAAAACCTGTATATTTATTGAATAGTCCCCGCCAACATTGATCAGAGAAGCGCCAAAAGTCCCAAGGCATCTCATGCAACGGCCATGCGTGATGGGTAGTAATCATCACTAACCCATCAATCTTCATGACTCGATTCATCTCTAAGACAACCTTCCACGGCATGAGGAGGTGTTCAAAGACGGAGATTGCGAAGATAGCGTCAAAGGTTCCTGGCGCGAACAGTTTACTTAAAGCGTGAGCGTCGCCAACAACATCCACATTGTCTCCGCTCAAAATGTCCATGCCAATATAGTGCAGGTGTTCGGGGACCAACTGACGTCGGACGATGCCAGAGCGATTTCGTGAACCCAGCTCAAGAACTTTTCCGTTACTTTCTTTTTGTTGTAATAACTCATAGAAGCGTGACTGAAGCAGATGATAGGGATCTGTGCTCAGGCATCTCTGAGCAAATTGATCGATGCTGAGACGAGATCCGTCTTGAATCGTAAAGACAAGTTTCAGGCTCAGCGCGTCTTCAGGCGCATCAATTCTCAGCGGAAAAGCCAGGCGGCAATTCCGGGCAGCCTTTCCGAAGCGGCTTTCTACATCAGGGCTGCTTAACCCGTAGCCCTCTAACCGTTGATATGGCCTATTAGGGAGGATGTAGCCCATTTCAGAAATAGGCTGACTCGGGTGAAACGCCCAACCCGCAATATACAGAGCGCCATGGAAATAGGTGACTTCATCCATAAACCACTGAAGGTCGGATGCAACCGTCAGTCTGTTTCCGTCCGAAGCTAGGGTAAACAATTTTTTCAAGTATTTACGTATCACCCGAGACGTCCAGCAAATGGAATGAATTACAAATCTGTAGGTGATTACTCCTCCTACTGACCGCCAGCTTGGTAAATTGCCCAATTATCCGCGTCCTCCACCCATCCATTACCGGCGCCGAATCCTATAAAGATAGAAGGGAGGGCGAAGGTTATATTCCCGTAAATATCTGTACGGAATCCAGACTCAAACTGGAATGGCTTCGCAAAACCGGGAGGAACTGAACCAACGAGTTGCCAAGTACCGGTGAATAGTTGATTAGCCACAATTTTGTACAGCCCTAACCCTGTCGGCAACCCTTGGGCGTTCCATTGATTGTTCGTTATCAGATACCAATAGTGGGCAGAATAATCATAAGCAAATCCAGGCCCGGTCAGAAATGGTGCGGCAGGTAAACCGTTAATGCTAACTTGAGTCGGAGCACTAAAGTGAATTCCATCGGTGGTTGTCCTACGATACTGGCGTGCAGGTCCATTAGATGGTGTGTCTGTATGAAATAGCCACAGACCAGCCAACCCATTTTGGTTGTAGACTGAGGTTTGACCAGCTCCATATTTCCCGTTTCCTGGGAACTGGGTGCTGATAATAGGATTACCTGCGTATTTTACCTAATTGACTCCATTATCCGAAAACGCAACACCAATTTTGTTATCGGTAGCGCAGTTAGGCGAAGTTGTATAATACATGGCAAGGGCATAAGTATGTCCGTTATAAAAAAACTGCCCTCTCACTACAGAAGGATCGCAAACGCAGACACCCTCCCATCCGCTCATGTTTGGCGCCAGAACAACTTGAGGAGTACTCCATGTCCCTGACCCGGGCAGACTGAAGGCGTACTTTATGACATCTCCCTCGCCTGGAGGTTCACCTCCTCCAATACGATTACTGCACCACCACATCCTATCCATACCAACGACAGTATCTGCCATCCAACTCGGCGAATAGTCATAACTCTGTGAATCTATCACTAACCCGCCTACGTTAAATTGAAAAGCAAAGGAGAAATCAACCCACAAAAGCAATCCCAAAAGGATGCTTAGTAATTTGTACACCATAAACTACTCCCCCCTTTTAGCTAGAAACTGACTCTTTATTTTTCCTACATATCGAGCTCATATTGCCCAGCCCCCTGGCAGTATTTATGGAATAGCATATTGCTGATTCGAAGTGCAGGTTGGGTTGAGCGGAGTGAAATCCAGCGCCTAGGGGGGATGCTTTCATACAACCGAATTAGGCTTCTTTCCTCGTCACGGTGATGCGCGTACATACTAAAGGATGCGCCAGAGAATATACATTGAGACGACCATTCCCAGCTTCTACTATGAAGTGCGCACCGAACCGCTCGCCCGCCGGAACTGGACACGGAATTGGTGGGACAACCAGCGGCATGCCTATGAACTGGTGACGAGTGCGGCAGTGCTCGATGAATTGGAAGCTGGAACTTTTCCCAACCAGGACCAAGCCTTGGATCTGCTGGCCGAGATGCCCTTGGCGCCGGTGGAACCCGCCATCACGGAGATCGTCGAAGCCTACATTCAGCGCTTGGTCATGCCGCAAGATCCGACCAGAGATGCCCTACACTTGGCCTCGTTCCATAAGTGTGACTTTCTGCTGACGTGGAACGTCCGCCATCTGGCCAACGCTAATAAATTTGTGCACATTCGTCGACTCAACACGTTGCTCGGGCTCTTTACCCCAACACTCATCACCCCATTAGAACTACTCGCCTAGAAGGAACGATATGCAAGACGATCCTGCAATTGAGCGTGTCCGGGAGATTCGCCATCGGATTTCCCAGCAGTGTGAGCACGATCCGAAGCAGTTAGTTGAGTACTACCTGCGCTTACAGGAGCGACATAAGGAGCGGCTGCTCAAAGTGGTCAAAGACGAAAAGCCAAAAGAAGCGGCGATTAGCTTGGAGTCCTAAACAGAAACCGCACGTTTCATCCGGCTTACCCATTGCTCTACACTTCGCGTCACATACTCCGCGCCGGCGGACC
>DATLXY010000200.1:0-2981 GCA_035575335.1 Nitrososphaera sp.
GCATAGTTCATGTCATATTCTGACATTGGAGATGGCAGTAGTGAGAGGAAGTAGTTGTATATCAACCTGCAGCCGTCAATTGTCTGCTCTAACACGAGCTCTTGCTCTTTCGTTGGATATAGGCGGAACTTGTAGTTGAGCATTTTTTGTTGTCGTTGTTGTCGTTGTTGTTTTCTGTACATATCACTACTACTACTATTATTATTTAACATCTGAGGCACCTTGGGGAGGGGCGATTCATCAACTGGAACCAAATTTATCCCATCTTAGAGAAGGTGTGAGTTTTCTTTGGTTCCAGTACCCTCCATTATGATAATGATAGAGGGCATGAAAACAAAAGGCGATGATCTGGGCGACTTGCCAACCTTTTGAATTTTTGTATATGTATTGTAATAGCTTCCCTGAGTTTTTCTGAAGCAGTATTCCAGTGGTCTGATGGATTTCCTGCTGCTGACAAAGCCTGTCTTTTTTTTACTCCGGCAGATTTCCTGCTGCAATCTATATCATCCTCTCCGAGTTCATCTTGAATGGCAGCTCACCAGTTCTCCGTCCGAGTGACACTTAGCTCCCAATTGGAGCCTTTTCAATTCGTCTTAAAGACACCTGACCACTGAACCTCCATCGTCCCAAATGACTCGGCCCGCTACATTATCATCTAATCTCTTGAAGAGCTTTTGTTCGTCCCTTCTCTGCCAGTCGTAGATCGATGTTTCGCTCTCAATTCCGGTGTCAAGTCCTTGCCTTCCAGTCCTGGTCAACCAGCGTTTCAAGTATAAAGCACCCAGGACTTTCAAATTGTTCGACGGCACTTGCAGAAATCTTTAGCTTTACGTTCTGCACATACCTTCGATGCCCAGTTCCCAGTCCGTCGTTGGATGATTGACATCAAATTCAAAGTGGGGCCGAAGGGATCTGTTCTGACGGGGTTATTCACCGCAATCATTTGAACCCTTGACCCACGGGTTTCTTCTAACCTAGCCCCTTTTGTGAGTTAGATCTGGAGCCCGTTGCGATGCCTGGCTTCGCTACGACCCCACCAAGATGGCATCGTGATATGGGTAGAAATGGTATGTCCGTATAAGTCTTGCGAGAGATTCAGAAAAGTCGGTGGAGTGAGGTCGAGTTTATAGTGTTCCGCATCCTTTTCGTGCTGACAAGCTGGTTGTCGGCGAGGTACCAGTGCTGCGAATCAGAGAATAACGGCAGGTGAAGCTCCCGCCCCGTTTCCCGGTCAAGGTATCCAGCTATCATCGTGTCGTTGTAAGTTCTTACCATCTTGTGGGCGACCGTCGGGACGACGACCTCAAAGTCGTCTAACGTGCTGTTTGCCATAAGCTCCTGAACGACACCCAGCGGACTGGTCGAATTTACGTTGTCGTACAACACTCTCCTTTCAGACTCCAACCATTCTTCACCAAACCTCAGAGTGAGGAGGGTCACAGATGCTTTCTGCACCGCCATATCAAAGGTATTCACAGAAGACTCGATACCCAAAATATAGCCATTCCAGATGCCTATGTCGCCGGCCGTATGGTTGCGGGTCACCATCATCGCCCTGCCGGCTATCGTTTTTCCTTCGACTTCGAAGCTGTATTCAACGTCATGTACCGGGACCATTTCGGTGGAATTGACGCCACCGGTGCCGCTACTGCTGCTGTTACCAGTACTACTGTATTGCAGCGCATAGTAAGCCTGCTCCGACGTCACACGGTATGCATCAAGATTTCTCCTCAGCACAGGTAGCACCTCGCTTGCAAAGTACTCCTCTGGAGTTTTCAAGCTCGACACAGCAATTGGGGCATTTCCAAGTGACATATCCCTCACCCTTTCTGCAGAGACTGTGCCGGAGCACAGCTCCGCGACGTCACACAAGGACTCGTTTGGAACGAGGTGCAGTGGCATAAATGGGTGGAAGACGTAGACAAGCGCGTTATCGCTGCCCCTAGCAAAAAAAACGAATCCCGTCATCGATTCGTAAGGCCGGATTATCTGGAGGTCTGCGTTCCATCCTTCGGGGATAAAGGCCGTTGCAGCCTCCTCTTTCAGATCTATCCACATCATGAATCGCTGGGTCTCCTTCGCCGGAGCTCTGGCTCTTATGTTGCCCTCGTATTCCGCTCCATTCAGCACAAGCCGGTAGATGTAGTCTGGGCTAGTAGAGTTTGTGCGAATTATGAACTTTGATGTCCTGTTGCCCGGCCGCTCCATCATGGTGAACGTCGCGGTATTGTTACCATACGCGACCGCCCAGTAGTCAGAGGCCACGGCGCTTTCCACCTTTACCGAAGTGCTCAGAGTCAACTCCGCGTCCGTGGCATGAGCGGTCCAGTTTGAAGGAAGTAACACCACCGTTTTCTGTCCGGCCTGAGCGACTTCAAACCTAGGTCTTTCTTCCTCTGATCCGTGCTGCGCGTAGAGTGGACTGAATAAGAGCAGAACCATTACTGCACAAGCTAGCCATGCGTGACGGGACAAAAGGTTCAGTGATCTAGTTTGCACGCAGATTGCATTTAACCATTATTTTGATCCATTTTCTCGATGAATGTTCTACGAGCTCATTTCGAAATTGATAAAAAATTTCATGGGCTATCATGGGCAGTTTGAAGGGAGAGACCCAGCTTCGCGCCAGGAGGACAAGGATAAAGATCCTGAGGGCCATAGCAGAGAAGAATGGGCTCGCAGGGTTTTCTGATATCAAGTCGTCAACCGGCCTCTCTACCGGCTCGATATACTATCATCTTGAGAGGATGAGCAACTACGTTACAAAGGACTCAAAGCATTACATAATAACAGAAGAGGGGCTGAAGTTCTTGCGGGAGGCAGACCCCAAGTATGCAGGAATTTCTCCTCCTCTCCCACCAAAAAAAGAGCAGCAGACAACAACAAAGGCGGCAACACAAGACCGACCTGAAGAGCCAGTAAGGCAGGCGCGCCATTTTGGAGCGCGCCGGCTGGTGTTTGCTGGGGTAATTGCACTGTCT
>DATLXY010000201.1:0-3223 GCA_035575335.1 Nitrososphaera sp.
TGTTCCCGCTTGGCTGGCCACGTGGAATACTGCTGTATGGCCCACCGGGATGTGGCAAGACCTTGCTTGCAGCTGCCGCAGCAGCGGAAATCGACGGTTACTTCATCAACGTTGATGCTGCATCGATGATGAGCAAGTGGCTAGGCGAAGCTGAGAAGAACATTTCCAAGCTGTTCAAGATGGCGCGGAGTCTGAACGAAAATGAGGGTGTACCGGTGCTCCTATTCATAGACGAAATCGACTCGCTTCTTGGTACGCGCAATAGTGAAGTTGGAGGAGAAGTGCGTGTCAAGAACCAGTTCCTGACTGAAATGGACGGCATCAATGGAAAGAGCAAGGACTCGCAGCTATATGTCATCGGTGCTACCAACAAGCCATGGAGCCTCGAAGCGGGATTTTTGCGCCGATTCCAGAAGCGCATTTACGTCACGCTACCGGACACCGCGTCAAGGATCAATCTTTTCTCCCAGTATACGGCGCCACTGAACGTCGACGGTTCGCTGAAGATTGAAGAACTTGCCAAGGTGAGCGAGGGTTACAGCGCAAGCGATATCAAGGATATCTGCCAGGCAGTGCAGCTGCGTGTGGTAAACGAGCTGTTCGAAAGCGGCAGAGCAATGGAGGCGGGTGCAAATCCACGAGCGATCACCATGCATGACTTCAAGGAAATACTGAAGATACGCAAGCCTTCGGTCAGCATTGATATGATAAGGGCGTATATGCGCTGGAGCGACCAGTTTAAGGCGCTCTAGACTTTTTATCTCCTCCTTTACCTTTCTTTCTTGTATCTCTCCATCGCGTCTGAAATTTTTTCCTTGGCTAGATCTTTGTTAGCCCAGCCAGTCACTTTAACATACTTGCCCTTTTCCAGCTCCTTGTAGTGTTCAAAAAAGTGTTTTATCTGGTCTTGAAGTTCTTGTGACATATCATTGACGTCCTTGACGTTTGCAAAGGTAGGGTCGATCTTGGCAACCGGCACAGCCACTATCTTTGCATCCTCGCCCTCTTCATCTGCAGTGAGAAGTACGCCTACTGGTGTTGCGCGGATTACAGACGTAGGGATCACCGCATCGTTACCTAGGACCAGCACATCCACCGGATCACCATCCTTCTCTTTTGTCTGCGGCACGAAGCCGTAATTGCATGGATAGAACATTGCAGTGAACAGCTTGCGGTCAACGAATAGAGCCCCTGTCTCCTTGTCTATTTCATACTTGATGTTGCTGCCCTTTGGGATCTCGATCACTACGTTGATCTCTTCAGGTGGATTCTTTCCTGCTTTGAGATCATGTAGAATTGACAAATTATTCAGAATTATCGGTTGACATTTGAAAATATAATCTTATTGATTGTCCCGGCTAGAGCCACTTTTTGCTCTTTTCTATGTGGGGGAGGACCTTGTTTTCAATCATCTTGATGGGGTCAGAGCCGAGATCGATTGACAGCATCAAGTAAAACTTGTCTTGTCTAGGAGATACTACTGGGATTGTTGCCCTGACAAGGTTTGAAAATCGACCCACGATGTATTCCAGCCTTCCTACTTTGGTGCCTCCTTGCACGGTACCCATTCTCTGGATTGCGTGTCTGGTGTATGTCTCTGTTTCCTCCCTCGTAGCGAGAGGGACGAGTTCTGGACGGTACGATGTGGCAACCAAGGTACCAAGATGGTCCGCAAGTCCGACGTACCGTATGGACTTGTCCAGCCGAAGTACCTCGTCGCACATGTTCTGATAGTTTGTCAATAGAAAAGTAACCGATTCCTGGATTCATATACTGTGCGCTTTTGCAAGTTGACCAAAAATATAAACACAGGCCGCACTATCGAGATTCGCATAGATGGAATTTAGCACCAAGTTCGACGCCAAGGCGATCGAAAATGAGGTTCGCAGTTATCTTGATAGTCTCGATTTGAGGGCTTATCTCGAAAACGAGCTTGCCGGGAAGGAGGTAGTGGGATATATCGAAGGCCCTCCTACCATGAACGGTGAGCCACACGCCGGCCATATACGCGGCAGGATAATCAAGGATCTGTGGTACCGCTTTAACACTCTGCAGAAAAAGAAGGTTATCTTTCGAGCAGGCTGGGATACGCAAGGATTGCCTGTGGAATTGCAGGCAGAGAAAGAACTCGGATTGACAGGCAGCAAGGCCGAAAATGTAGCCAAGGTGGGAATTGAAAAAATCGTTGAAACCTGCAAGAGCATAATTCACTCATACAACGAAAAGTGGATAGCTGCAGACAAGCTTCTTGGGATGTCATTCGACTATGAAAAAGCATACTGGACATTTCGAGATTCGTATATCGAGCGTGAGTGGCAGTACCTGAAAAAGGCTTGGGAGAGCGGAGTATTGAGGGAATGGTTTAGGGTAGTGGCCTACTGCCCATCCTGCCAGACTTCTCTTTCCAACGCAGAGGTTAATCAGGGATACGAGACCGTCGAAGATCCATCATTCTACTACAAGGTCAAGTTGGCCGACGAAGATGCATATCTGATCGTATGGACTACGATGCCTTTTACGATAGTTACTGACGAAATGGTGGGTGTAAACCCAAAGGCTGACTACAACTATGTACGAATCAACAGCAGCAATGGGGAGCGGTGGATAGTGGGCGCAGAGAGGATGCGGGAGCTGATGAAGGAGCTGCGAGTCGAAGACTACGTCGTCGAAAAGACGGTCAAGGGTGGCGAGCTTGATGGCAGGCACTACGTTCACCCACTCTTGGACATTATCCCCGGGCTTGCCGAATTAGCAGGCACCGGCTCGATCCATTTTGTTGTAGCGGAGGATTTTGTAGATATTGCCACGGGTAGTGGCCTAGTGCACCTCTCTCCTGCTAATGGAGAGGTCGACTTTGAGATAGGGAAAAAGAGGAACGTCCCTATTTTCGTGCCAATAGACGACAGAGTAATTTTTACTGAAAAGGCTGGTGCCTTCAAGAACCTTTTCGTGAGAGACGCCGACATGAAGGTGGTGCAGGCCATGAAAGAAGCCGGCGCTTCTGTCAAACTGGGAAAAATAAAGCACCAGTATCCCACATGTTGGCGGTCTCACCACAAAGTCGTCTGGCTCGCCCGACGCGAATACTTTTACATTATTGATAAGCTAGGGGACAAGCCACTAGAGGCCGCACAGAAAGTCGATTACTTTTTTGAGCCCCCTAAGAACAGGTTCTTGGAGATTATCAGGGAGCGCCACCCTTGGTGCATATCCAGAGAACGGG
>DATLXY010000202.1:0-5324 GCA_035575335.1 Nitrososphaera sp.
GGCCATGCTTGTGCTGACCGCACTGGGAGCAGGGGTTCTGGGAGGCAAGATGATGAGCAGGACGATAAGGGATACGGTCCCGCTAGCCATTGCTTGCATAATCACATTAGTATCACCTGTACTGCTGGACGTTGTGTGGTAACTAGATCAATAACAGGCATAGGACAAAACGAAAATCCGGGGGCAATTTCTCATTCCCTCAATTCGGTTGACCTCGCATTAGAGAATTGTCCGCGAACACAAGCTATCCATGCGATGAACTGGGAATGATGGTGCCGATATTCCTTTATAGAAGAAATGTCAGAAGTAATATGACTCCGAGCTTATTTGGAAAATACGAACCCTTCAAGAGAAGAAAATGGAGCAGGCCGCGAAGAGGCTTTTGAAATTCTGACGAGTGATGACACTAAGATCAAATCGATTGGAGCGATATTTGCAAATGACACAAGCAGACAGATTCTAATGAAGATATTCGATGGCGTTGACACGACAAGCGAGATAGCTGCGAGCTTGAATCTGTCAATTCCACTTGTCAGCTACCATTTGAAGAGGCTGGAGCAGGCCAGCTTGATAAAGGTGGGACACACAACCTACGGCAGCAAACAACAGAACGTGAATCATTATGTGCCCTATAAGCTGGCCTTCGTTCTCATCCCGTCGGCCCGTGTTGTAGAGCAAGATAGATTCAGAGATGCGATTCACAGAGGATTTGATTTCCTCAAGAAAAAATTGCTGCTCCCAGCAATTGCAGGAACGGCATCATCTGCTCTGTTGTACGCTATGCTGCTGTTTTCCAACAAATCTCCGAGGTTCACAGCTGATGTGACAAGCGAACCAACGGATTTCACTTCCATTCTCTTGAGCAATCTCGAATTAGCAACAGCCGTCTCTGTAGGAATTGCTTGCGCCTATGTAGTTTATAAATTCAAAAAAGATGCCACAAAAAATTAACATCACAAATACATCAGACTGTTGCCTGGGATTGCCTACTTCCTTATGGTTCTGCGGTTTTTTGCAAAATGACAGAAAATTTCCATTTTTACAATACAAATACAAAAACCATATTTATGGTCGACTATAATTGTAATTTCTATATTTATAATCGGTTAAATTGTGATTTAATCAAAACTTAAGTAAGATTCTTCAAACTAGGAGATTCATGGTCAAAGCAAGGAACTTGATTGCTGGACTTGCGGTACTGGCAGCGACCGTTTTGATAGCAGGAACGGTAGCTGGTTTTTCATTCAGGCCGTCAATGTCGGAAGAGCCGCAACCCATAGAGCACAGCATTTCCCTGGTAAGAGGACCCGATGCATTTCTAGAGACACGAGGTAAGTCAGCAATCGTAGTAGAGGCGGCGCCCAAATTTCTAAATCTGAAGCGGGGAGAAAGTGCCACAATCTACTTGAATGTGGAACACAGGACGACTACCGATGGTCTTGGCACCCTCACTGTCGTTCCATCCGGCGTGCGCGGAGGGGTCATCTTACCGTCGATGGTAAATGAAACAACTCCGGAAGAAAGGGCTAATCTGGTTAGACAGGGCAAGCCGATTCCGGGATCTATCGATCTGGCGCCATTCGTACAATATTCCACAAACAGCGTGGAGTTAAGCGGAGGAGAAAAGGCCACGATAGTAATGACTTTCACGGTGCCCGAGGACCTTCCTGTTGAAATGACAGGAAAATCGCTCCACTTTACACCCAACCTGAAGATTGCAGAAATGCAGGATGTTCCACCGGACAGAGCCAGTGATGCAGTGGTCTTCACGGATATGGTGACCGTGATTGTGGAGGACTAGGGATTTGTATAACACGAGGACTGCAAAGTTGGCGGGCATTTCCGTAGTGGCCGCGTTCGCCGTGATGCTGATTGCACCACAGGCTGCCTATGCCGGTCCGTACATAGGAGGCTACAGAGATTCTTCCACGGTTCACCAGCCCAGCCAGTTCACAGGCTTTGTCACCTTTGACGGAACGACGTCTGTGTCTTCCTTCACCGGGGCTGTAGTGTCTATGGCAGGATGGGGTTCCACGGCACCAACCAAGATGGTCTATCAAGCTCCGACTCTGGTTGACACAGATGATGTCATGTATGGCGCGCCTCAAGTGTGGACCGCAGACACTGGCATAGAATGGTATGACGAGCTTCCGATAGGTACGCACGGATCCAATGACGAAGATGTAGACTATGTCTACTACACACTGGCGTGGAACGGTGCGAGAACCCAGGTTACTTTCTGCTATGAAGCTCACACTAACGATGGCACAGTTTTTTGGGATTCGACAACATACAGCAAAATCTCCGGAGACACGAGCACAAATTTTGCTGCCGGGTGGGAAGATAGAACCATAGGCTCAACCTCTTATAGGTTCAAGTATCTCCAGTTCGGTGTGGAGAGCGGCTCATCAACAAGTGGTTGGGTGGCCAGGCAGTATGATATGACCTATTATCACTCTGGCGGCGCCGTAGAGCTAGAGGATGTGATAGGAAGGTCTTTGGTCCGGGATACAAGCAGTACAACATACGAATCTTGGATCACTTATACGGGAACAAACGTCGCCAGAGTTGGAACATCCAACTATGTTGCCAACGCGGACTATAACCTGAAATCAGGATCGTCATTATCCGATGGCGAAGTTGAGTGGTACAAAGACAACTCCTCGCTGGCAGCGGGAACAAGGCTCTGGTAGCCTTCCACTTTCTTTTTTCGTAAGAAATGTAAAGTACGAATTCCGCTCTTCCCAAAAGCGATGTGGACATGAAGTTGATGGAGCGATTTATACAGAATATCAATGACAGGACTGAATGTTTCGGCGACCATTTTCCTTGTAAAAAGGAAGATTGCAAAAGGCAGCATGTGTGGGGAACTGGCTCAAGCTATTCTTTCTATATTTGTACGTGGGAGCAGACGTGATGTAGTTCATGACGTTCTTGGCTAGGGATGGTAAGTTAACTGGGCCCAACCAATAAGTAACATGGATAAGAATGAGAGTCGTGAGGGAGAGGACGTGCCTAAAACTGTACGTACACCAACATCTCTGTTGGTGTACGTAATCTTTCTACCCTGCCAGATTGATTTCCTATGGGCTTCTCGTCACGTTTTTAAAGCATCGAGGCATTGCTGCATATGTCCGGACAGCTAAAGGTTATTATCACTGTAGCTATCGTTGTCATGATTCTGGCTTCATCGTCGATAATAGCTATCGCAGCCGCGCAGAGTGCCGGCTCTGTAGATACAGCTGCCAGTAGTGACAATGCCAGCATCACCCTGTGGATCCCTCCAAAGATGCTCGCCGGTGAAAAGTATGCCGGAGTTGTTACCGTGGCAGAGGCTGAGAGTTACGACAGGGACGTACTGCTGGTGTCCGACAACCCGGGTGTCATAAAAGTGCCGGAGCGTGTTACCATAAAGGCAAACATGCACCAAGCAGTTTTTGACATAGAAGTCGCCACGGAGCCACTGTCACGGTCCTCTGTCGCTGCCAGTGTGTCGGCAGTGATGTCCGGCGGATTTGTAAGCAAGACCACCGCGACCGTGTATGATGTATCCACTGGCGCAGGGAACGCCATACGCCTGCTGGCATTTGAAAAGACGGCACTTTCGTTTGCGAGAGTCGTTGTGGTCGCGCCTGAAAGCAGTGGGAATCATGGCGCAGCCGCCGACGACGACAACGATGATGATAGAAAAACAACAGTCACCATCGTGTATCCCGGCGGCACGTCAGAAGTTACAATCGACAGCAGGACAGGGTACGGCGTAGTTGACGTCCCGCTGGTAGATGGCGACAACATGATTTCAGTCTTTGGAATGCCCGGCGATGTAATTACAGTGATGAGGGTACCTGTCGACCCTGCGATTACGATCAAGGTCTCATCTTTATCAACTGTCCCTGCATGGACCCCTGAATGGGGTTACCAGCGTAGCTGGGTGCTTGTGGACGCCGAGCGGAACGGCAAGCCTATCAGAGGAGATCACTTTGTTGTAACAGCTACCTCGTCGGATCCGGACGTCCTTGAGATCGAGGGGGCTTCCTGGGGGAAAGCCAACAACATATCGTGCCCCCTCCCATGCGCCATACCTGTACACGGCCACTCTGAGGGAAGCGCACAGATAGGCGTACATGTGTCGGGCATAGGCGGAGGCGTGGTAGACATTACAACAGTAACACCCGTGCGCCATGATACCAGTCAGGAAGACCTCGAGAAACTGGCCAGAAAATACATTGCTGATATCGTCGGGCCGTCGGCGCAGTTTACAATAGATAGCGTTTCCCTTTCCTCATATTCGTCAGAGAAGGCTATATCTTCTACAGTGACAGACGGGCCTGTGTACGGCCTCGTCGGGCATTATGCCACACTTGTTGCAAATTATACGACGGTCGAGGCCTCGGAGAACGCGCCTACTACCAACACGACCTCTTCCAACACCACCTCCACTACCGCGCCGACCACGATATCCGCGCAGTTCTCCAAAAAGATCCCGCTGGTGGTACCTGGTGCCAGCTACTACATGTCGCCATCAGGTGACCGTGTACGGGTCGAGTGGAGCTTTTTCAGTGGCCTGTTGAAAGAAGATATTAACGGACAGAAAAGCGATGTCCTGACTGGTGACACTCTAGGGACTGTTGTCAAGAGCATGTCTGTAGGTATCGGGTCCTCGCATGCTGCAATGGGCACCTTTGAAGTCCTGTTAAACGATCCTTTGGGCAATGCAGAGCAGAAAGGGGTGCTGACAGCCGCCGTACTGGATGGAAGCGACATAAGGCTAGCCGGCTACGTCACCCCGGCAGACGGCGCCCTGCGAAGCTACGCGGCAGATGTGGTCGGAAACAAAGGCATATTCACTTCACTGTATGTGCCGCCGCCTCTGGAGGCCGTGATGCAGCCGCAGCCAGAAGCTGATGATGACGGGGAGAATGGTGGAGAACAGCCAGAGCAGGATGTGCGGGGGCAAGAAGAGCTGCAGACAGAGACACAGACACAGCTACAGCCCATTACTAGTAGCATCCAGCAGATGCGTATGGAGGTCGACGTGCCCCTGCTGTCGTACCCTGCAGAAGGCTTTGTATTCGCCGCGCATATCGTCACTCATGACGGCGTCCCCGTGCGCAAGGTAATCCCGCTGTACGAACTCGGCCGGGGCGATGCAGGCATGTCCGGAGGCGCGCAGGAGATAGACAGCGTGTTCATATACGACAGGTATGTCGAGACAGTAAAAACCAAAGTCGTTATGAATTCTATAGACATGCGCATTGACTGGCCGGATGTGCTCAAGCTTGACAGGCAGGTAAACATGACAGTGGCGGCCAGTGTGCCAGGGG
>DATLXY010000203.1:0-6057 GCA_035575335.1 Nitrososphaera sp.
CCGGACACACCCTGAGCCAGTCAAGTGTCTTGAGATTATTGCGTTCAGTATCGATGCCAAATCTTCTTTCTAATAGGTGCAATGACGGGCATTAAAGATAACGATGACGACCATGTTGGCAGAAATAATGACTGCAGCGACAACAGCAATCTAGGTGGAAAGATGGAGCTATGTCATAGATTTAGAAAATGCATCCCCGCAGAAATTTGGCCCTCCTGATCTTGAATTTTCAATATCCTTTTCAGACCCTGCCAGCTCTTGGCACGCTGTTAGTTGGGATCGGAAACCTCGGTCGTCATATGCCGAGATAAAAATCTCTCATGTGCAACATAGGAAATTTATGAAATGTCCAAATACAACAGCATTATTTGCAATATACATTTGGTTTACAGAGATTATCATAAAAACACAAGTCTTTTATGTAATTACTGACAATATTAGATGATGACATCGAAAGCCATGGCTTGACCGTGGCGCTTGGCGGACAACACTGCATGGGATAAAAATAACGCGACTTTAACGGCATGGGCTGTACAAGGTCGTTGATGCAGGATCGCCAAGCGCCTTCTCTTACTTCATTTTCCAATAAGCTTCTTCGTGTAGATACAACGTAACTGATTAAGAATCAACAGAGATATTTCTTCGCGATGCATCGCAAGCATGCTATGGCTTTTGCAATCGCCCTTGCCGCTACGATCGCCGGAATTTCAAGTACAGCATTGGCGCAAAACCAAACATCACTACCATCACCGCAGTCGTCACCATCAGCAGCAACAAGCTCAAACGCTACTACTGTGACTACAACAACTGTTCCTTCTAATGTGACTCTTGATGAGGTAAGGAATCTCTACCTCACCGTATGGAATCAGACCGCGTTTAATGCTACGTTTAGCACGTACGTAGAGCCTCTCACAGCCTTGGGTTATGGCGTCTATCAAGAGCACGGAACGACTTTTGAACCCGGCGAATCGATGGTGCTTTATGTCGAGCTTGTGGGCTATGGCCACCAGCGCGTTCTGGACGAGCAAGGCAACGTCCTGTACCTGATGAACATGACCGCAGACTATATCATTTCGGACGTAAACGGGACCGAACTCCAGTCGATCGAAAGGGTACCGGCAGGAAGCATAGTGTCACACAGGCCCAACACAGAGCTTTTCTTGGAACTATCGCTCACACAGGAGACGCCCTTCCCAGAAGGTGAGTATCTGATCACCTATGTCATCACCGATGAAGTGTCAGGCGAGAGCGTGACGATTGAAAAGCAGATCACCATCGCAAGGCAAACAGCGCCATCCGAATAAGTGTGATCACGGCGCGTAATCGACTAGGTATCTGGGACTCCCAAACGAGGGGTCTGTCCTCGTCAGGACCTCTACCCAGTAGCTGAAACGTGAAGGAAAACCGATGTAAAGGTCCTCCACGGGGAATTCCACCCTGTTATCCGGCATATCCTCGATCCTGACGGGACGGAGAATGAACGTATTGACGGTGGCATCATAGACCCCAAAGTACCAGCCGTCGATTGTGGAGTTGCCAGTGGCAAAGTGTGGGAACATGATTGTATATTGCTGCAGCCTGTTGGTCACAGGACTTGTGGTGATGATCTGCCAGCGGTAGATCGTTTCGTATTCTTGACTTTCATTTGGGTTGCCTGCAAGGTTGATCGTGAAAAAGAACGCTTCGCCTCGCTTTACCACATTGGCACCAAGAATGTCGTGGTAATTCCTCTTGACCTGCTCGCCGTCACCGTCGACCTGATACCCGGCGTCACCCGCCGCATCTACGATCCTGCTTTCGACGTTGTCAAAGACGCCCAAAGGAGTTGCACTGCTGTCATTACTATTACTGCTACTAGTTTGCGGAGTAACATAGAGACTCAGCGCTAATGAGACTGTGACCAGAGCCGCAATTGCTACGGCAGCCGCAATCACGTATGGCCTCTTTGCCACATACTGAATTACGTACAGGTAGTATTTCACACTTTGTGATATGGATTGTGTTGTGTCTTTTGTAATGGCAAAATCTGTTGCCGAGTCACGTTCAATACTCTGTTGTAAACACTAACCATCTATGGTTCTTCCAGGCGTTTCCTTCTTGAACACCCGCTGTGTGCCGTTTAGCTGCCAAGTTCTTAAATCATGGAACGTGTCAGTCAGCTCAGGAGTCCATTCTGCTACGCCACGTGCAGCTGGCAAAGACAGGGGTACATTACTAAATGGAAAATTTGGGCCGTCGATGACAATAATCGTATATTCATGCGGCAGGAATTCAGTTGGAAAATCATTGTAAAAAATGTATATTTGTTTTTGGTCTACTACTGCGTCCGTAGATATGGTTTTATTGTGAGGGTTATAAACTTCAATCCACTGGGTTCCGTTTTCGCTGCTCAGTTCTACCTCTGTTATTACAAGCTCCTTTGGCTCTATCTTGGGTTCCTGTGTAGATGCGATGCCAATTGCAAATGCTACTATTGCTCAGACTATTCTCACTCCTGCGATAGTAAATAGGTAGAGCCCTTATATGGGAAATTCATCCTGCATTTGCGATTCTGTCTCATATAAGAAATATGCGAAACTCGCAGCCAGACTGCACATCCTTGCTACAACTAAAACAACCTACTTTCCAGTAGTGTTAGAATTGTTAGTCCTCACAAAAGAAGCAACAGAATCGCGATATGAATATGTATTTCTGTGAATATGTGGAATTTTTGAAATCATGGAAGTGCAGTGATAAAATAAAGAGATGTGCTCTGCATCTGGTCCAGTTAGTTCCGGCAGAGCATGCGAAAGCATTAGTACACACGCTTTCTCTAGGAACCAATGCAGCACTTTCGGCGGTTCCGCATCGGCTGGATGACACTCGATTAATTTAGCGTTCTATGACTGCTTGCGTGCCAAGGATTAAAGGTCACAGCTGTAATAATGTAATGCATTGTTAAGAACAGCGGTTCTAGGAATCGCAGTTGGAGCTGCGGTCTTGGTGTACTTTTCACTCGCACTTTATTTTGTTCCACAGTCGTACCGGATGCAAGAGCGCAGACCGGAAGCCGTTGTGACAGACGTGAGCATTTCAGAGGAAGAGATCACACTCGGCCAGTCATTTGTCATATCAGTTTCGGGGACGAACCGCGGCGAAGACGCCGACATGCAGATCGTCTCCGTAGGATTTCCAAACCTCACTAGGATCGACAGTAATGTCGAGTTAGTCGATCACAATTTCGACCAGACTCCAATGATCATAAACGCTGGCCAAAATGTAGGCTCGGCGTATGGTGGAACTTCAGTTACGGTACCGGCACAGCACGCATCCATAGAGGCGTTCAGCAGGCCATGGAGGGGCGGCACCAACTACAGCATCGACCTGAGGGTGGAGCCACCAATGGAGGGGAGGTTTGTGATTTTTGTCAAGTCTGTCGCCTTCCCCCACAGCTGGGACGGCGCTCACTGGCCGGCCGAAGGGACAGTTGATTACCAGCAGGAGTTCGTGGAAGTGTACGACGTACTGGTCACGAAAAATCCTTAATTATCGAGTGTGCGAAAATGTGTCGATGAATTATTCCCGGCAGAGCCCTGCACAGCGCATAATCGGCTCAAGCTCTAGGCCACTTGCAGGCTATGTGTTGGTAAGCGTAGGCGTTATACTTGCGGCTGGAGGTGGAAGCTGGGACATCAACAACCATCTGCTCAACAAGCCCGAGACATTCTTCTCTCCTCCGCATGCACTCCTCTATACCGGAGTGGGAGCAGTGGTGGCCGGCGCAGCAACGCTATTTTCCACCTCAAGGCAGGCTGGCTTTATTTCAAGGCCGATAAAGCTGGTTATCATAGGAGTAATCATGTTGGTTCTCGCCGGGCCTGTGGACTTTGCCTGGCATTCTGCATTTGGACTTGACGGCCTGATGAGCCCGCCCCACTTTGTGCTGGCAAGTGGCATGGCGGTGAGCAGCATCAGTGCGCTGGTGGGCATGGTGCACCACGGCAACATAGTCTTCAGAGAGTTTCGTCTCGCACGTCCCCTAATCCTGGTCGGGATTCTGCCACTGTGGTTGTCGCTCTCTGGAATAATCGATATGTTCTCGTTACCGTTCTCAGAAACAGACCATTTCAATTTCAATCCACACCCTGTCCTCGGAGTCGCAGTAGCAACGCTCGCATATCCTGCCATGATGTCGGCCCTGGCATTCGCCTCTTCCTCGCTATCAGGGAGGCGCTTTGGCATGGTGACCGCAGTCGCTGGTGCGTTCATAGTGGCAGGCATACTCTCCTCAATTGTACCGAACGATGCTCTCATCTCGACAATACCGTTCTATCTTGTCAACATAATACCGTTCATCGCGGCCGATGCATTGCTGTCGTTTTCCCGGTCGAAAATATCTCTGTATGCAGCCGGCGCCATTGTAGGTGTTACTTTCTTTACGCTTTACTACCCTCTGATAATATACACATACGGAATAGTCCTTGGGCAAGAACAGATCTGGCCGAGCACGATTGGACTGGCCTATTTTGATATGATTAGTACAGTGATGCCACTTGTGGTTGCACCTGCGGCCGCCATGGGGATAATCGGGGCTGCTGCGGCCGACTCGCTGCTGGCAAAGAATAAAGATATGTAACACCTCGATTAGTCAAACAATTAGTACATCTCTGCATGCTTCTCTAATATCGAGATGCACTTTGAGGAAAACAATAGCATCTACTACAAATGCCCGATCGCAAACCTTTGTTGAATTTCTCTCGCCAGTTTCTCATATGCGACTTTTGCTTCTGGGCAGCTTCTGCAGTCAGCATCCGGAGGCACGATGTCTTGACCTACAGTTGTTAATTGACAAAGTGCAGGCATACTTACCTTACCTACCCTCCTTCTTGTCCTGGCAGCAACCAGGCTTTAGCAGGCCGGCAACCGGGCACTCTGCTCACTCGACCTCGTCTCTTGATGCTTACTTCTTAGCCACAGGATGTCAAGATGTGTTCTACTTGTCAAGAACAGCAGCAACAACAGCAAATGGTGGTAGTGTGGTAGGAATGATGGCGGCCGTGCAACAGCTACCGTTGTTTCTTGCTTTCCTTACCTTCGCCCTTCCCGTCGGTACTGCTGTTATTCTGCATGGGCATATATCCAAAATGCCAACCGCCAAGCGTTACATAATACGATGGATTTGGAACCATGTCTCTCTGATAAAGAGTCAATTCATTGCTAGCCAGGTCCACAACATAGTGCCCGCTGTTTTGGTCCTTTTTTAGCATCGGATGGCCGAAGCAATATCTGATGGGGTTTATTGCCCCATTCTTGACAACGACATTTTCTGTGTTAAGCGCTTCTATCTTTCCAACCCCCGAGCCGTCTCTCAGGCGTACTGTTCTGTCAAGCATGCTTATCCATTCCAGCCTTGGTAGAGCTGCCGCGCTTCTGCCATTATCATAGTAGTAACTGTAGTATCCGGTATGAAACCTGTCATTGGCGTTCTCCGGCTGTCTTGTTCCAAACAGTAAGCTGAAGACTCGTTTGACCAGCGTCGGTAGCAGTGTCATGGAAGGAAGAATCATCACCTCGGCTTCTCAGTGCTGCGGCACGCGCCGCCTGTAATCGTAGTATTGCTCTTGGAGCTCGAATGGGTCGTCAATCTTGGCTGGCTTGCCCGACACCGTACTCTTGATGAGGTTGACAAGGAATATTACCATACCCACTGCCACTATCCACGCGCCGACCGTTGATATCTGGTTCATTATGATCAGAGGCTGCACCGGCACATAGTCAAAGACACGCCTTGGCTGGCCATAGAGCCCTAGCAAATGCTGCGTGACGAATATCAGTGCCACGCCGATGAACACGAGCCAGAAATGCACCATCGCTGCCCTTTCGTTGTACATCTTGCCTGTGATAAGCGGGAACAGGTAGTAGACAAACCCTACAAATGCATGCGTTATCAGGCCCATGAGGAACAGGTGCATGTGCCCCACCACCCAGTAGGTGTCATGAGTGAGGAAGTCCAGCGGCATGGCGCTGTTGACAACACCGCCTGCTCCGGCAAGGAAGAACAGGACCATTCCTCCGACG
>DATLXY010000204.1:0-7880 GCA_035575335.1 Nitrososphaera sp.
CCCGCCTCTCTATCATGACAAAAAGCAGGAGCGCGATTACCCCAATTGCAGCAAAGATCACCATCTGCCCCCTCGCCTCAGACTGACCAGCGCCGGTTTCAAGCAGCGTTAGTGCCAACAAGAACGACGTAACAAAAGTAGCTAGAGTTACTGTGCCTTTGATGTCTATGCCCCGGGGAACGGTTACGGTGGCGCTGGCAGGCACCGAGTGATTGGCTGTCGCCTCTTCCCACGGCTCAAGCTTACGCTCGTACTTGAAGCGCGAGATCAGGACAAAGAGGAAGACGGCAACGGGAATCGTCGACAAAAATGTCGCCTTCCACCCATAGTTGCTGATTATTATCCCGCCCGCAGCAAGGCCAATGACAGCTCCCGAAGCAAACATGGACGATATCACACCTTGTCCTATTGAGATCTTTTCTCTTGGGAACTGGTCCCGTATTATCCCAAAGGCGATAACGAACATTGCCATCCCTATTCCCTGGATTGCTCTTGCAGCAAAAAGTATGTAGATGTTTGATGAGAAACCTGCAATAGCAATTCCAAAGATGTATATGGCCATTATAATCAGCAAGATCTTCTTCTTGCCATAGATGTCTGATAGTTTGCCGGCGATAGGAGTCATGACCGCGCCTGGGATCAGGTAGGCTGTTAGGATCCATGATGACATGCCATACGACACATTGAATTCTTGGATGAGGTCAGGTATTGCCGGGATAAGCATCGTTTCTGCGTACATGACCATCGTTGCTATGCTACTGAGGACGGCGAGCACTTTCCATGCAGAAGCAGGAATCTTTGCATTAGCAGCCTTGTCTCCTTTAAATGCCACCAAATTCTTCGGTTCAATAGGCTAAATGCGCTTTACCTATTAAAAGCTGAGCGTAAGATAGAAGAAAGGTTTCTTCCTTACCTTAGGGAGTTGTATGCTCTTCTGACTCAACAGCGAGAGGCTCGACCGCCACAAAGGCAAATGTAGTGACAGATGACGCCGCAGGCATCGCGCATGCAGTGTTGCTCACAGTACCACGCTTGCGGGTTCATCAGATCCATCGTTGAGAAAACATTGCCACTCTCTTTACATTCTTCTTGAATAGACTCATTGAAAGGCCAAACGCGAGGTAACTTCTGTACTGGCAAGGTTTCACGTGAAAAAGAGTTGAAGCGGCACGGAAACCACTACCAGAGTGGCCCGGTTCGGCATTGCTGTCATCGGGCGCATCAAAGCCTGCCAGTCGTTGTTGTTGTCACCATCACCATCACTGGTCATGGCAACGTGTCAGATATTGATGCCACTAAGCTCTTATCATCACTGATACGGTTGCCACCCATAATGACGCTGTCATCGGTCCGGATCGTTATTGACGCCGTCTCTGCAGTACAGCAGTAAATACAATCAACATATGTGACACTGCACCAGATTCGCCCCTTTAGTTCTCATTCATTAGTGTCACCAGAAGGATCTTGGCCTAACTATCCATTATCGCCACGGACAGCTTGGCCATTTCCATCGCGCTCGCGCAGGAGGCAATCGGAAAAGACAGACCATTGACATTATTAGTAGTATTATCTGATCCTAGTGGTGCGTATTCAAAGCTGTCATAACGTAGTTAAAGCCATATTTGTGCGGACGCTGGCTAGCTTCTTTTGAATGGTACAGCGCTTTAGGCGCAGCAGCTAGCGATGCGGAAGTGCCTACTGCCTGTACGCTCCGAAATTTTATGCGCGCAGTCAAGAAAAAATGAAACACAGCAAGTTTGAAAATTGTTCGAGCATGGAGTCATGTCAAATGACCATACAACGTTTTGATAGAAAAAATGAAGGAGAAAAAACTA
This sequence comes from Nitrososphaera sp., assembly GCA_035575335.1. Taxonomy (GTDB): domain Archaea; phylum Thermoproteota; class Nitrososphaeria; order Nitrososphaerales; family Nitrososphaeraceae; genus Nitrososphaera. Next base: position 1,836 of record DATLXY010000204.1, read on the forward strand.
ACGCATCGTCTTTAGTATGATGACGGTATTGGTGTCTGACACGCCCTCTATCTTGCGTATATCATCTATACACTTGTTGATCTCGGCTATAGCTGGTGCCGTAATAATTGCAGCAATGTCATACTGCCCAGTTATTTCATAGACCACTTCAACACCCCCAAGCTTCATCAGCTTGTTGGAGACTGCCGATGTGTCTGCAGTTGACGTTACAGAGATCAATGTTATGGCACTGGTCTTGTCGCTCGCCCCAAGCTCGATGGTAAAGCGCTTAATGACGCCGCTGTCCACAAGGTTCTTGACTCTGCGCCTGACGGCCGATTCAGAAAGCCCTATCTCGTTGGCAATCTCTACGAACGCCTTCCTGGAATCTGCCTGTAATATTCGGATTATCTTTTCGTCTGTTTCATCAATATTAGATGACATTCCGCCTCTTTTCCTCGTTAGTCAATACGTTGTCCATTATATCAATTGCGCGGGAAACGGTCGTTTCATCCATTACAAGTGGCGGAAGGAGTCTTATGATGTTTCTTCCCGAATATAGCATCAATAATCCATTGCGAATTCCGTCGTAGAGCACATCCTTTACCTCGAAGCGTAGCTCCACACCAAGCATCATTCCAAGGCCCCTCACTTCTCGAATTATCTTGTGCTTCTCCTTTAGGCCGATCAAACCCTCTTTCCAGTACTGGCCAACCTTGGCCGCGTTTTCGACCAGTCCGTCTTCCATGAGAGATTCAAGCGTAGCAGTGGCTGCTGCGCATGCTATTGGGCTTCCACCAAAAGTAGACGAGTGCTCGCCCAGCTTTGTCGCTTCCATTATATCCGGCTTTGCAAGTATCAGCCCCATTGGGATCCCGCCGGCGATTCCCTTCGCAAGACACATGATGTCCGGAGTGGTGTTCCAGTTCTGCCCAGCCCACATCTTGCCCGTCCTGCCAAGGCCTGCCTGTATCTCGTCAAATATCAGCACAAGATTGCGCCTGTCACAGATCTCCCTTACCTTTGGTAGGAGGCCGTCAGGTGGCACTACGATGCCCGTCTCGCCCTGTATCGGCTCTAGAATCACTGTTCCAATAGTGTCGTCGATGGCTTCTTCTAGCTTGGCGGGGTCGCTGTAAGGGACGAACTTGACTCCATCCAAGAGTGGCATGAAAGACTTTCGGTACTTTTCATTATACGTGACCGAAAGCGCGCCAAACGTCTTGCCATGGTACGCGCCGTTCATTGCTATCACGCCGTGTTTTCCAGTGTATTTGCGTGCAAACTTGAGCGCGCCTTCGACGGACTCGGCGCCGCTGTTAGTAAAGAACATCTTGGTCAGACCCGGCGGAGCGATGGTCGACATCTTCTCCATGAACTTGAGCCGGGTGTCGTTATAGACTGACATGTGTGCAGTTATCAGCGTCTCTGCCTGCTTCTTGATCGCAGCCACGACCCGGTCATTACAATGGCCCACCAGTGCGACTCCATAGCCACCCATGCAGTCGATGTATTCCTTGCCGCTATTGTCCCAAACCTTTGCGCCTTTGCCCCGGGCAAGGTTCACAGGGAACCGCTGGTAAAGCGCTGCCAGGTACTGGTCCTCGCTGCTCATTTTGGAGTTATCACCGTACAGTTGTTGTGAGCAATCGCTGATGAAATGGGATTCTCAACTTGTCCAGATGCGATTATCGCTTCCTTGACGCCTATCTCAAGAGCCTCGGTGCAGGCAAGCACCTTCTTCTCCATTCCAAATCCTATCTTTGGTAATGCAGCTTTTGCCTGCTCCAGCGTCATCGAAGTAACAAGCTTTTCATTGAGCATGAGCCCGTTGACATTTGTGATGAATATCGCCTTGTCTGCCTTTAGTCCGCCTGCGACGTATGCTGCCGCCCTATCGCCGTCAACATTGAGAAAGTCATATTCTTCGCTCAACGCAATCGGTGACACCACTGGCACATAGCCATTGTCTAGCAGATTGTTCAGAAGTGCCGGGTCAACCGCGTTTATCTTACCGGTGTAGCCGCCATCAATTATCATTTTTCTCCCCTTTTCGTTTATGATCAACAGCTTCTTCTTGCGTTCTGCCTTTAGCAATCCCCCATCAATTCCTGCGATCCCCACCGCCTTGATTCCTTGGCGGAGCAGCATGCCGGTGATAGCCTTGTTTATCTTGCCCGACATGACCATCGTGTAAATTTCTACGGTCTCCTTATCGGTGTACCTGCTGCGCACTCCGCCGGGAGAAACAATGAATTTCTGCTCCTTTCCCAGCTTTGTAGCAATAGCTGTAACCTCTTTGCCGCCCCCGTGCACGAACACAAGCTTTTCTTTTTCAGCTATTGTCTTGATATCTGCAAGGGTCGAGGGGTGCAGTCCGTCTACTACGCTTCCGCCTATCTTGATGACTATCATACCGGTGTCAGCGGAGTGTATTTCAGGCCCTCGGTCTCGTCGTAGCCGGCCATGACGTTCATGACCTGGATAGCAGAACCGGCTGCTCCCTTCATCAGGTTGTCTGATGCAGAAAGCGCCACTACCCTCTGGTTGTATTCGTCTATGTCAAAGCCTACGTCGCAAAAGTTCGATCCCACAACAAACTTTGGATCCGGGAATTTGTAGAGCCCCTTCTTGTCACGTATGAGCCTGACAAACGGCTCGTTCTTGTAAGCGTTGCGATAGACCTTCCAAAGCTCCAGCTCTTCTACCTGCCTCTTCAGGAATGTGTGGTTGGTCGTCAGTATGCCCCTCACAATGTTGACAGCATGGGGACTCATGCTGACCTTGATCTGCTTTTTCGCTATTGCTGAAAGCTCTTGCTCAATTTCTCCCGTGTGCCTGTGCTTTGCGGGCTTGTATGGCCTGACTACACCATAACGCATAGCATGGTGAGTGCCAGCATTCGCCTTCTGACCTGCACCTGACGAACCGATCTTGCTGTCTACTACCACGTGATCGGTGTCTATCAGATTGTTTTCAATAAGCGGCTTTAGTGCAAGAAGTGAAGTGACTGCCATGCAACCGGGGCATGACACCAGCTGAGCCTTCTTGATTTCTTCGCGGTGAAGCTCTGGCACGCCATAGACAGACTTGCTCAGCATATCTGGATAGGGGTGCTCCCATCCGTACCATCTAACATAGTCCTTGGGGTTCTTGAGACGGAAATCTGCCGAGAGGTCGATCACTTTCATACCTCTGTCATACAGATCCTTGACTATCTTGTTCGCCTTGCCGTGCGGAACCGACGTAAACACCAGATCGCAATTGTTTGCCAGCTTTTCCATATCCATTGGTGAGAAAGTGATGTCGATGAACCCCTTCAGGCTCGGGTGGACGCGGTGCACATACTCTCCGGTTTTTTGACGCGATGTGACCATGCTCACTTCTACTTTTGGGTGTGTTACCAACAGGCGAAGCAGTTCGCCGCCTACATATCCAGAGGCTCCAACGACTCCAACTTTCATTTGCAATTCTTCTCCTTTATTGCAGCAGAATTGTGCATGTTATGAAAAACTCGCGTCAGAAATCCTCATTTATATTTTTTGGTCAGATATGACCTAATGTAGGTCAATTATGACCAAAATTGGTCATAGTCATTTCCTTGCAAGGCTGACTGCGTAATCGATCATTGCACCAGGGATATCGGTCTTGGATACGCTGGCCGCGCCGTGAAACTCCACGGTGTTGTTGACTTCGTGTACAATAAGCCCGCGATTTTTGTCCTCCATCATATCGACGCCTACTATACCGCCACCGACTGCTGTTGCGGCGCGAGTCGCCAGATCCTCAAGCTCCTTTGTAATGGGCGCAAGTTCTGCCTTGCCACCACGAGCCACGTTTGTGCGCCACTCCTTTTCTGCAGAATAGCGGTAAATCGCAGTGACGACTCTGTCACCGACCACGATGCACCTTATGTCGCGCGGTGGCCTGTCAATCATCTCCTGAACATAATAGATACGTGCAAAAGGGCTGTCATCTTCTTCTCTCATTTCTACTATCATGCTTGCAGTCTCCGCATCGCGCAGCGGGAAGACCCCCCTTCCCCATGATCCAACGATCGGCTTGAGCACTAGAGGAAAACCAGTCTTATGTATCGTCTCCAGTGCACTCTCTGCGCTGAAAGCAAACTGCGTTCTGGGCGTCGGGATGTTGTTCTTGGCCAGCACAAGCGAAGTTATCAGCTTGTTACCACAGGTCTCTGCCACCCTGAACTTGTTTATCACCTTGAATCCAAGGTGTTCGAGGCAGGCTGTGAGATAGAGACCGCGGTAGTGGCTCACGCTCCTCTGTAGTATGATGTCGCCAAAAGTAAAGTCTCCCTTCTTGCTATCGGTTCCCACAACGACCGTCTTCGCGTCCACTATCTGCGCCTTTATACCCATGCTCTGGGCCTTCTCGTACAGTACCTTCTCCTCAAACCGCACCTTGTCGTAAATGATAGAGAGTTCTACCATTATTGTCCCCAGTCTTCGCCTACTGTTTCTGCCGGCTTCAGCTCCACCTTGTCACCACTCTTTGAGGCGATTTCATAGTCGCCTCCGCAGTCAGGACACGTAATTATCTCCCCGACGACAGAGTCTTCTGGAACGCTGATGTCAGCTCCACATTCTTGGCATTCAACTCTTGATCCCATTATTTTTTCCTCCTTGTTTTTTGTATGAAGTCGCATCTGCAGCCACCGAATTTGCGATGATGGACTGCAGGCCCCATAGCTCAACGAATCCCTTTGCCAGGCTCTGGTCAAAGGTAGACCCAGCAGCATAAGTAGCCAGGTCGTTCTTGTAAAGGGAATATTTCGACTCCCTCCCAACCACTCGAAGAGACCCTTTTTGCATCTTCAGCTTTACTTTTCCGGAGACTCGGATCTGAGTCGCATCTATAAACTTATCCAAGTCATTGCGCAGAGGGTCTTGCCACAAGCCGACATATGTTAACCAGCTCCACTGTTCATCAACCATGCGCTTGAACGCAAGTTCGTGTTTCGTCAGCACCATCTTTTCCAAGTCCCTGTGCGCTTCAATTATAGTGACTGCCGCCGGCGCTTCATACACCTCCCTTGACTTTATCCCTACCACTCTGTCCTCAATGTGATCTACAATTCCAACTCCATGTTCCCCGGCCTTTTTATTGACGTATTGAATGAGGTCTATGAGAGGCATGTGCTTGCCATCAGTGGCTATTGGCACGCCCTTCTCAAATTCAATCTCGATATATCCTGCCTTATCATTGTTGAAGTTGATATACTGGAATGCTTCCTCTGGCGGCTCCAAATAGGCATCTTCGATGTTGCCACCCTCGACTGCCCGACCCCAAAGGTTAATGTCGATGCTGTATTTCTTGGCCTCATCGCTTATTGGGATGTTCTGTTCCTTTGCAAACTTAATTTCCACGTCTCGGGTAAGATTCATGTCCCTGATGGGCGCGATGATCTTTAGCTTTGGATTTAGCGCACGCATCGTGACATCGAACCTTATCTGGTCATTCCCCTTGCCAGTGCACCCATGTGCTATATAGTTCGCCCCCTCCCTGTTCGCAATTTCAACTGCCTTTGCAGCAATCAGGGGCCGCGCCAGTGCGGTTGCAAGTGGATATTTGTCCTGATACAGGCCGTTTGCCTTTATGCTTGGAGCCACGTAATCGAGGGCAAACTCTTCCCGGGCGTCAACATAGACGTGCTTGATCGCGCCTATTGCCTTGGCCTTCCTTTCGATCTCTTTAAAGTCGTCTTCCTGCCCACAATCAACTGTGACAGTTATGACATCCAGCTTGTGCAACATCTGGAGATACCTTATACATACTGAAGTGTCCAAGCCCCCAGAGTAGGCCAAGACAACCTTGTCATCACTCATGAATATACGGTGCCGGCCAAGCTCTACATTTATATTTTTTGGTCAACAATGACCTAAATTAGGTTGATATTGACCGATGCTGGTCAACAACGATAAGTCGATAACGAACGCCGTCAAAGAGGTCGTCAACAATGACCTGTCGTTCCAAGATTCGCTCCAGCGTGATTACTGTAACATCAGTGCTCTTGCTCGCATAATCAAGCCACAGGTCGATCAG
>DATLXY010000205.1:0-6335 GCA_035575335.1 Nitrososphaera sp.
CGTCATTTTATAAGATTTAACTATTGCAGATGTAAAGTAGGCAACTAGATCATATCAAAAAAATCTAGAGGAAAACTTTCCAAGCATGTCCTATGAAAATGATATAGAAATGCTGTTTCCGTCATGGCCGGTAATGAGCCGCAAAGGTATCCTGCTCGCTTGACCCCAAGTCCCGCTTGAACTGACTGACAATGAGCGTACCGTAAACTACCAGGTCGCGTGACATCATTTGCAGGCGCTTTGCTATACTGGCGTTAACTATCTTGCCACCGGAAAAATCTCGTGGGCCGTTTACAGACACGCCGTAGGGAAGGCTCCAGCCATAGCACTGGCGTACCGCAGTGCGCATCTGGTCCATCACGGTGAGGCCTTTCTCGTGAGATGCAACGATGTAGCCAAAGAGCTTGCCTGCAAACTCTTCGTAAAAATGGTCAAGAAAATTCTTTAGCGCGCCTGACATCGAGCCGTGATAGTCCGGTGATGCAAGGATGATTGCGTCGGCCCAGGATACCGCTTCGGCTGCGTGCTCGACCTCCTTTGACGCGGGTGCGTTTGGATCATAGAGCGGCATCTTGTCTATTTCCAGGAGCCGCACCTGTGCTCCATGCTTTTTTGCGTGTTCTAGCGCTATCTGTAGGGCCATTCTGCTGTACGATCCATTGCGTATGCTTCCAGCCACACCAAGGACGTTAAATGTTGTTCTCATATTGTCTTACTATTAGTACCTCCCGGGACATTAATCGAGCGGGTATCGCGCAATAGAGTCACAGTGTGAAGGTCAGCTGTTGACCGCGTATTTCTCTGCCAGGTCAAGCAATATGAGTTCTGTAGGTTTGTCGGCCTGTATGGATATTGCACTTTCTCTCTCTTTCTACCATGGCCGGGTCTCTCGTACTCATTTCGCTGTTATTCAGATTTATCAGCCCTCCAATGAGAAAGACGTACGATTTGCGGTTCTTTTCCAGCCGGTGCTCCACGCTGCTTCCATCCGGCAGCGACGAGACATAGATAGCCGTGTCCTAGTGGATGCCGAGAGCACCTCCGTTCCTTGCGCCCGCTGGTACAACGACCGGTAGCAGTTTGCTATCCCTCTCTTTCTTGTCGAACTTGCGGTGCTCCCCATGACGGATCCAGGCTGCGCTTGTTTGCAAATAGCCATATCTGCAAGAATCTCAGCTCCTTTTCCCTGGAGTGGTTGTACTCTGAATGCATGATCCCCCGTGCCTGCAGTCATCATCTCGACTTCTCTGGGCAGCATGAGCCCGTGGTTGCACTGATCGTCCCCGTGCTAAAACTCGCCTTCGACGACGCAGGTCACAATCTCTATGTCCCTGTGCGGGTGAAGCCCAAATCCCTTCCCCCGGCTTGACGGTGTCATCGTTGGACACACGCAGGGGCCCAAATTCATCTTCTCTGGGTTGCGACAGTGAACGAAGGACAAGTGCCAGCAAGTTAAGAGCTAGTCCTCTTGTTGGTGATAATGTTCGGTTGATTTGATTATCCTGATCACACGGCTCATTCTCATGCGCGCTAAGCTTGGTAGCAACTCCTTACCTAGTTAGTTTGATCGATCAGCCTTGGCAACCCACGGCTTACCAGTGCAAGATATGAAAAACCTCTTGTGGATCGCTGACAGAAGGCGGGGCGACTCGTCATGTTGCAAAAGTCGGAGAGGAAAAAACATCATTGGAAAAAAGATGCGTCTGCGTTCAAATTGCTAGCTAGCCAAGTTTTGCGCAAAAAGGTTAAATCGTAATGAGAGGTGTGAGAAAATGGTCAAGCTCATCTGGAATGATCTGCTATAACCTGTTTCAGGGCGATTCCAGCGAGGTCTTGCAAAAGCTCGCGGACGATCCCAGCGAGAGAGGCAAGTATCGTGTCATTGTCACCTCTCCGCCATACTATCGACAGAGACGATACGGAGAGAATAACAGCGAGATAGGTAGAGAAAGGACAGACTCAGAATTCATCGAGAAGCTGGCAAGGGTGTTTGCAACTTGCAGAAGGCTGTTGAAAGAGGATGGGTCTCTGTGGATCGTGATAGGAGATTCGCGCCGCAAGATGCACAAACTCATGATACCCCACAGGTTAGCCCTGAAGTTAGTCGAGGAAGGCTATACCTTCAGGGAAGACATCATTTGGTACAAGAAGAACAATGTTTCTAGTTCGGCCAGACATAATTTTTCGCAGGCGTACGAATTCATTCTCTTCCTATCAAAGAATGAGAAGTCGTACACAAATCTTGACATGATAAGGGTCAGGGGAAACGAAGCTAGAGAAGGCCGGAACAAGATCCCGCCCGCTGACATGATACAATATGGTCCGGTAAATCCAGATAAGCAAAAGAGCGCGGCGCTGGAAGAGATCATACACAATGCAAAACCAGACACTCCTTTCAGCTGCCTGCCTTCTACCAGCGAGATATCGTGGGCGTACGGCTATGACCCAGAGAAGTACTGCCCCACGTGCTACAGGAAATTCAAGAGGCACGCGACACGAAAAAGGGTTGGCCAGCACAAGCATTACCCGATATTTGCCGTTTGCAATCCGGCGGGAAAGAATCCAGGGAATGTCTGGGAAATCTCCACCAAGGCTCACTACGGCAATGAACATTTTGCTATCTTTCCGGAGGATCTTGTAGCGCGCATACTCAAGTTCGCCTCGCAGGAAGGCGACTGGGTTCTGGATCCTTTCATGGGCAGGGGAACGACCGGGATAGTAGCCGCACTGACTGGACGAAACTTTAGTGGGATTGACTTGTATCAAGAAAACGTGAATACTGCAAGAAGGAATATCACGGATGCAGCAGCAGGCAGATACGAGGAAAAGCTGGTCGAGGCTGTTGGAAGAGAGATGGCAAGCGCAAACCTTGATCGAGGCAGAGATGTCAGCTTGAAAACATATCTTTTGGCCAGCGGCCCCAAATCATCAGAGTAATACTTTTGTGATTCTTCGTTCACATTCGTCTCTGGCAGCCTGTTGCAACCGCTGAGAAGATTCTTGCAATGAGTTTAAGACAGGTTCCTTGGCAAAGCACCTGAGAGGTCAGGTCCAGAACATCAGTAGAAGGCTTACCAAGCCACTGGAAAAAACTTATGAAGAAATTTTTCGTGGCGCGGATTTCATATCCTTAAATCACTTCCAGAACGTTTGTTTACATGGATATGCTTGCAGTCCCTTTCCTGCTGCTGGCGTCAGCAACAGCAGCTGCAGCCGGTGTGAGCCTGCTGTTGGCCGGCCCATCCACACACGCCTCGCTGAACCCCGGCAACGAGCTAATGACTGCAAGCAACTACACCTTCCTGTCGGACACCTTTTCGGCGGCCGGCTCAATAGGTTCTGTTGCCGGTGACCCGGGCGACCCAGTCATAGTAACAGGGAGGTGGAATCTTGACGTTCAGGGAGGAGTCGTATCCAGCTTTTCTGCAAGCCTAGTAATGGTGAACGCAAGTGGTAAGGACTACCGCACGGTGGAGCTTTCAAACCTGACGCCAAGCGGGGTGATTGTAAATGAGAACGGCACAGCGCTTGTGAAGGGCACTGTGGACCTCACAGCTGGAAACGGCTCTGAAAATCTGACCGGAGTTGATGTGGAAATCGCGCTTGCCAGGCTGCGCGCGCTCAACATCACCCTGAGCGAACCCCCCTACCTCTCGACCCCGATATACGGAATTGCAGACATGCCGAAAGATTAGGCCGCGACTGGTCCAACAGGAATTCTGCCCAAGGGCAAAGGGATCTACTACAGTAACACCACGCAAAAGTTTCGCTTGCCCCAGCTGCCAAACCCATTCACATTCAGGCAGCAGTAGTAGTGGGGGAAATAATGTAGCTAGTCCGGCCTTTCGATGTTCTGCAGCGGGATTGTTACCCTGGGCTCGGGCAGCAGCTGCTCTGGGTGTTGAGCGCCCGCCGGCTTTTGCTCTTGAGAGCTGTTTGCGGCCTGGTCGGCCTCGCTTCCAATCTGCTTGCTCCTGATAAGGAATTCTTTCAGGATCTTGCTGCGCTCATCTCCCATCTCACTCGTCTTTACCTCAAAGACGCCGTGGATGATCAGCCTGTCCTCCTTCTGATAGAGCCCGACCTCGATAAGGCCATGCCCGTTATTTATTATGGCGTGTTTCATGCTTTCTATCAGCAGCTCCGTGTCAGGGAATGGACGGGGCACATAGGATACTACCTCGTCGATTATCGTGTCTCCGTAGATCATCACCGGATTGTTGATCAGCATGTAGTTTGGCACCTTGATGAGCCTGCCGGTACGCACAGAAGGAAGGCGCTCTCCGTCGCCCACTTCCATTACCGTCGTCCGCAGAATGCCAATATCCATGATGTCGCCCTTTGTCACTGCGCCTCCGGAAGTGATCTTGATCCTGTTGCCGATCCTGATGTCCTTCGTCTTCTTTATGACTATCGTGGCTATGAGGTCAGCAATATAGTCCTTGAACACAAACGAAAGCCCGAGTGAGCTGAACACGCTCAAGAGTGGCAGTATAGCAACTAGGTCTGCTACTTCCATCGTTGTCACTGTTGTTGATACTAGAATCGGGTTAAGGCGTTTACTTGAAAAGTTCTAACAATGCATCAAAAACTCTTACACTAAATCGATAGTCGTCTGGAGCAAGAGCGACACTCCACCACAACGGCGTTCCTGTCGTTCTCCACCACCCGGAACTTTTTCGAGCCGCATGATGGGCAGACAGGGCATGCCCTCAGACCCTTGGTCATTATTCTGCCATCACCACCTCTGGGGTATGGTGTCGGAACCAGCTAGCATCTTCACCCTCTCGACGCCGCCGATCTGATCTATGACCTTCGCAACGGCGTTTGGTACCAGTGGTCTCCACCTGTTTCCAGTCAGCATTAGGCGCCGGATGTTTGTCCCGTTGTACTCGCGCTTTCTTGAGAACTTGGGACTCTTGACCGCAATGGCTCTGTCCTGCGAGAGGGCCAAATGCTTTACAAAGTCGTTGCCCGTATAGAGCACGTGAAATGGCGGCACCATTGACCTCAGGTAGGCGACCCATCGCGCGTTGTTCTCGTCGTTTGGAAGCGGCAATACATGGCACCTTGAGAGGTCTGCCTTCGCCTCCTTCAGAGCCTCATGTATCATGAGCATCCTTTCGCCCGCAGTGAATGGGTCCTTGTCGATATAGTTGAATTGCGCGCTGCCTATGACTATTATCAGTTCGTCGCAGTCGCTTAGGATCTGATTTGCGAGAGCCAGGTGGCCATTGTGGAACGGCTGAAACCTTCCGGTCATCAGCCCGCGCGTCGTCGTGGTCATGGCTTACCCAACTTACTCTTCCAATACTCTATTTCCTTTGCTTCTATCTTGCGGAAGAGAGGGTCGATCTTGCCAAGCTCGTGCCCCGGCGAGATCGCCTTGATGTCCTTGGCCGACTCCCACCTTTGCTGGTGCACGCTCTCTGCAAGCTTTAGCTGGCTCCACATCTTTTCAGCTGAAAACGGGATAAAGGGCTCAAGCATGATTGCAAGGCTGCGCACAGCGTTCACTGACACATACAGCGTGGTTCTTGCAGTGTCCTTGTTGGCCCACGGTGCGCTCGTCTGGAAATACTGGTTCATGTAGCTGCTGAATTTCAGGATCCTCTTGAGCGCCTTGTCAATTTCGTTGCTTGTCAGCAGCGCTCCCGCGTCGTCAACAGCCGAGGCAAGCTCGTCTCTAACGGAATCTTCGCCGTCAACAGTGCTTGACGGCTCCGGCACCTTGCCGCCAAAGGCCTTTTGAGCGAATGACAGAGCGCGATTTACAAAGTTACCGATGTTTGCGATGAGCTCGTTGTTTATTCTTTCGTAAAAAACGTCAAAATCAAAATTCAGGTCGTCCTGCGAATATGTCACCACGGAGGCGATGTAGAACCTCAGGTAATCTGGGTCGAAGGCAGAGGTGAAATCTCTCAGCCCAATGTACCAGTTCCTGCTTTTTGATATCTTTTGGTTCTGCAGCATGAGGTGACCCCTTGTTGGGATGTAGTCGGGAAGCTTGTATTCCGAGTCGATCCCAAAGCGCATCGCCGGCAGGAAGAGATAGTGGTGGTAAACGATGTCCTTGCCGATAAAGTGGTAGATGTCAGACTCGTTCCAAAACTTCTTCCCGTCCACCCCCTTTCTTTCCTCAATAAATTTCTTGAGTGACGAGATGTAGCAGAGGTGGTTGTCAAACCAGCCATAGAATACCTTGCCTTTCGCCTCCTCGAGCGGGATAGGGACGCCCCACGACAGGTCTCGGGTGATGTCCCAGTCCTGGAGCCCCTCGTTTATCCAGTTAATGACATAGTTCTTGACTTCGGGCTGCAGGTGCTCGTTGTTCG
>DATLXY010000206.1:0-2446 GCA_035575335.1 Nitrososphaera sp.
CGGCGGCGGCAGTTCGCAAACCAGGACGGCGGCAGCAATGGCCCAGCTACAAATAGAACGCTTTCTAAACGTAGAAATGACCGGCACATTTGCTGGAACATGGTTATGTCCCTATCAGCTAGACGATATTGATGCAAACATGGAAAAGCGGTGGATGGAAGATATGTTGAAGAGCCACGATGCGGTTCTGTTTATCCCCAAGTTGTCAAACGGAATAGCGCTAAACCTAAGAGACGCCAGCTTATAACAAAACAGGAAGAAGGTCCGGTCCTCATTGCTTCAAGGATCGCGTTTATTCTGTTTTAGCAAGCTAGCTGTTAAGTAACCATTTTTCGTTGATGGCCGCCAGAGTTCCATCAGCACGCATGCTATCTAATGGAGGATTAAACGGCTCTACAAGGTCTGACCCTTTGGTAAAGATGAAACCAAGCTCCTGTTCGTATGCGAGGGGCTCATCATCGATGATCCACACAGTGCCTGTGTTAGCCTCGGCGAAACCAAGGCCGAACACATCGTCGATCACTACCGCATCCACCTCGCCGGCAACAAGCGCGTCTACCGTCTGCCGGAACGATGTATATGGGACAGCCCTTCCATCTCCTACAAGAGCCGCTGCGATGTCGTTGTTGGTTGTTTTTGACACGGTGCCTATCTTCAAGCTAGAATCTGCAGCCAGCTCTTGCGCTCTTGCAAAGCGGTCTTCACCTGCACGAACGACCAACACTTGCTACAAGGTGAGATATCCCTGTGAAAAGTCGACCATCCCAGCACGCTCGGCGCTTATGATGATTCCACCGGCGGACATGTGGTACTGGCCGGTTGCAACTGCTTCTATCAAATCGCTCCACCCTGTCTGCACAAATCACGGGGTCGATGGCCAGAAATACCCAGAGCTTGGTATCTGACAAACCACTGTTCTGACTGCAAGATAGGAATGCCACTAATAATTGTAGTTTTCTTGAATGGCGAACCGTATTGTTGATGACACTAGTTGTCTGTGATTCTTATTTTTCCTTTACGTTTACATCATCACCACCCTCCACTTGACATTATTTTTCATTCCCGTTTTCGTGAAGCAGGAAAAAAGCAACTTCCAACAGTGCGGCTTACCAGAAAAGTGGCGAGGGAGTTACCGCGGATCTGTACAGCGGAAAGATAATCGTTGCATCCTCGGCTGGCATCAGCGTGAAAAAGATACACCACTATATACTGCTATTGCATAGTTTGATATCGTATTTCGTCCCTGTACCGAGTAATTAATGTCCAGCGAAAGGTCCGAAGGAGAAGAGCCTACGGTAGAGGATATAGCTGACAAGTCCTTTATCAACCTGGACGAGAATACACTGGTTGCTGAGGCCGCAAAGACGCTCTATGAAAGGGAAGGTTCCACCATTGTTGTCACCCGTAATGATCCAAAGACCGGGTTGAGGGTTCCCGCCGGCATCGTAACTGGGCGAGATATCATCTTTAGGGTTGTTGCGCAAAATAAGGGTCCGTTCAAAATTACCCTGAGCCGGATAATGAGCTCTCCGGTGACTGTGATCGACGCGGGTTCGCCAATGATCGACCCCCTAGAGATAATGAAAGAAAAGGGGTTCAACCGCCTGCCTGTGGTAACAAAGGATGGAGAAATATAGGTCTCGTAACTATGGAAATGATGATACGCAAAGTACCGCTGAGCAGATTGAGGCCAGCAGATAACGAAGATGATGCTAACGATAATGCTGCGTAAGTCCACCCTGGAGACTAGAGGTTTAGCTGCAAGAAAGCGGAGTTCGACGAGCCGACTCATTAAGCAAAGCTCTCCACCACTTCGACTTGCGCTTGCATCCATGGATGCGGCACGCAGTGATACTGGTATGCGCCAAGCTGCGTGAATAGAAACTCGTATGTCTCACCTGGCATTACAAATGGACCTCCCTCATCCTGCGATCTTTTCTTCCGGCTCAAGGACTTCTTGGGGTATGACTGGTCTTCTGCTTGCCTCCGGGATGTAGAAAAACTGGTAATAGGCTAGGCTGATTATGACAGCTACAATGAACGCCACGGCGCTAATCCCTGCAACATCTGCTGACCGAGACCTCTGCATCATTGTTGACCTCCTAGTTGCAAGCAACAAAGTCCTGCGCGTCTACAGCAAATCTTGGAAATCAACGCTGCACTACGAATTGGAAGATATGGTATTTATCGGGTGACACTTCTTTAGTAAATGAAATCTGGGATATATCCTGCAATGATAAAAATAGAAATGATGCATATCAGAGCTTGTCTCAAAGTCGATTCGTATGATGATGGGATACAACAAAGGATGTCGGAATTATTGAAAGCAAAACATATGGAAGATTTGATCTGAAAATGCAACAGGAACACTACCGGGAGAAATGGCGGTGACCATCATAATCCTGCCGGGCTTCATGGGTGCGGGCAAGACGACCGTAGGGGGATT
>DATLXY010000207.1:0-4391 GCA_035575335.1 Nitrososphaera sp.
CAATTCCCCGACACCACGGAAACAATCATCTTAACGAATCAAGTTTCGTCCCTTGTCCCTTCTCGAAAGGGCGCCGTGCGAACTGTTCGATTCACAGGTGCTCTAGTTCCCGCTCCCACAGGACTCTACATCTCCCACGAAGCTCTCCCACGCCTTCGTCGTTTGGCCGCCAGTCTAACTGAAACATACGAAGATTCTGTCGAAGGCGTAATCAGAGAAATCGATCTCGATGCTCAACGCATTATTCTTAGGGAGCGGGGACCGGACCGACCCGATGTGAAATGTTATCTCCCGGACAACCTTGTGGAACAGGCGGAGAGTCTTCTTGATAGGCACGTTCGAGTTCTCGGTCGATTTACGTCTATCAGCCCAGATGTTGTCGACGTTATCTCAATCGAGGAGGTTCACGCGAGATAACACACGATTTTGGATGCCCAAACGAACGCCCAACAAGCGTAAGGACGGCGCTCCCTTTGTTTGCGCCAAAGACGTATCCGCTACCGGCGAAGATATGGCTCAGTTAAAGCTCTGGAAAGAAATAGTTCCGCCTACGCCAAACTGCGGCTTCGGCGTGCAAGTAGTAGCTTGCGCCACAATCTGAGGAGGTGCGCCCATGATGATCAGATTATTCTACTCCGTCTTGTTTCTCTTCGTTCTGCTTTCAGGCTGTAAAAAGAACGATCCTGTTTCGCCGCCTCCACCTACAATGACCGGGCGTTGGGATGTGACTTGGACAGGCCCTGGCGGTTCTATCACCGGACTTATGGACCTAACAGAAAACAATGGCGCACTATCTGGAACAATCACCATTGCCAATCTTCCCGTTGCTTTCAGTGGCACAGTTTCACTTTCATACCAAGTTGTACTCGGCGGTTCTGATTCTGGCGGCCGCTATCTAATTACCGGCACTACCACCGCACAGAAAAATACCTTTACCGGCAAGATGGATTTATGGAACACACGAACCATTCCGGAAACTTACACCGGCTCTCTCAACATGTCCGCCACCAAACGCTGAATAATTCAGGAGGCTCTATGACTCCTCAAGAGTTTGCAAACCCGTTCATCGTTTCATCAACAAACGTGGAGGAGATTTCCGCAATTGGTACGTTGGCATCGCGGCCGATCCCGATCAAAAGCTGTTTGTCTCGTTCCGACGCTCAGCCTCGGAATGCTAAGGTGCTACACTCCCGCGTTCCTTAATGACGCAGAGCGCCTGCAAACTTCTTCCCACGCAGAGCGTGGGAAGAAGCAAAACAATCACACAATGCGATTATGCGGTAGTTATGTGCAATGCCCTAAAGCATTTTTGTACGCCAGCTCAAGACTGGCGAGTTCGAGTACCAACAGCCTTGCAGTCACATCAGTAGAGACTTCGCTATGCTCAATACCATCGCGGTTGCTCTGAAGCGCTTGGCGTTCCGCGTCTTCCGCAAAGCAAAACAGCCGGAAAAAAGGACACAGAATGCGTCCTCGGGAAATTCATCAATCCCGTTTCAACTCATAGACAACCCGGAGACCGCTCTAGGAGGTCAGGAGTTATATGCAATAGGAAGGATTACTGTCCAGATGGCAGCGCTCGAATTGGACCTGATCCGCTTTCTGAGCGCACTTATGTTCAAGAATCCAGACGCGGGTATCGCGGTCTTTCTTGGCATTAACTTGAAATCACTCATCGAAATGCTCTTGCCTGCTTTTCGTTTGAAAGTGAAATCCGAGGCTTTCGATGATGACATTGTATCGCTCGTCTCAGCCCTCGATAAGCTTGCAGCCGAAAGGAACGCAATTGTTCATGGTCAATGGCACTACGATCCTCTGCAGCAAAGGCCGATGCGAGCCAAAACCCGAAAAGGGAAACCGAAAGACAAAGAACAGCTCCACTATTTTCAGACCGAAAAGACCAGCGCCTATGCCTTGCACCAGTTTGCAGATCTCCTTGTACTTGCTCGCAAGGTGGTCGTCCGATTCTATCAGAAACTATTGCGGGAATCGCTTATCGCAGGCTAACGCAACGTCTGTTTCATGATGGCGCACAAAAATGAAATCGGGCACTATGCCTAACAAGCCGCAACACGTCGCGCACACATTTGTAAAAGCAATGTTAAAGCAAAGTTTTGCGTGCCAAGTTGTTTGCGCTCAACAGCTCACACATTTGATAGAAAAGCGTGATGCTCGCCGCTGCGTGGTGCGGCGAGACGTTATGTGCAATTTGCGGCTTCCAGTCTACAAGGAGTGAAGGAGATTGTATGAAACGAACATCACTGATCCTGTTTTTCACGATTGCGGCTTCGGCGGTTGGATGCAGTCCGTCTGCACTCCAATTGACTCAACTACAACCACAAAAAGCTGAAAACGTCTACACTCTCCAAGATCTGCTTTCGTTGGACACGAATCTTGCAAAGAACATACCACCAAATGCAGACAAAATTCTGATGCTTGGCGGTGATAGCGTCATTGCTGCGCTTTCACTCTATGAGATGGAAGACATCTTCTGGCTCGATATTTATCTCTACAACGGAACTGCATCACCCTACTATCTTGACCCTGAGCAGTTTGTTCTGATGGACGCATCCCGAATGTTCTTCCGCAGGCTTGAGCCACACGAAGCAGCAAATATCTTCGCTCTCAAAGCTACCAACATTCCGCCTTACGAGCCAAAGTACACCTATGATGTACGCACCGCCACAACCGGATACATGAGTTCCTACGGTTACTATTCAGGCTATTCGACAACCACAATCACCAAGAAGGAAGATCCTTACCACGCTTTGGGGTACACCATCGGTGCTGCCATCGCCGCCAGCAGGAACAAGAAGTATATGAATATGGCTAGCACCATCTATTCCACCGGGCTTGTGGCAGGTGCATCCATCCCCTCTACTACAACAGGGTACGGCGGCATTTTTTGGCTGAAAAGACTAAGCTATCCGCAACCGTTAAAGTTACGACTTGCAAACACAGGTTATGAAGTAGAATTCCGTCTTCCGCGACAATAATAACTTGGAAGATCTATGCGCAGACTCCTTTATCCATTTATCGCACTCTTTACTTTTGTCCACGTTGCCTCACGATGGGCTTGCCCAACGCCGTATCTCTTTGTCTCGTTCCGACGCTCAGCGTCGGAATGCTGAGTTACTACGCTCCCGCGTTCTTTAACGACGCGGAGCGCCTGCAAGCTTCTTCCCACGCAGAGCGTGGGAATGAGCAGCAAGTGAAATAATCACGTAATTCGATTATTTGATAGTTATGTGCCATTTGCTAACCACAAATAGACGATAGGACCTTCGTGCAATGATTGAAGTTCTCGTCGTTCTGATAGTAATTGCACTTGCATTCATCTTTCCAAGGTTTGGCAAGACACTTCTCATCCTTGCTGGCGTCCTTGTATTGCTCTTCGTCGGAATCTACCTTTATTACGAACGCGAGGAGGAGGCTTCAAAGAGGCGAATTACAGTTGACCAGATAGAACTCGATGGGTTGCAACTAAAGAGTGGATACTCATCGTCATCTTTCACGTTGGTAGGCAGGCTTCGAAACAAATCTAACCAATATACTCTCTCGTCTGTGACACTCAAGGTAACTTTCCAAGACTGTCCTCCAACCGGCGAATGTGAAACTATTGGAGAGAATGATGTTTGGTTATTCGAGAGCATTCCACCGGGACAGGCAAGAGATTTTTACAAGTCAGTTTATCTCTCAAATGCGAGCTCCGTCCGCGGACGACTCCGATGGAGCTACGTAATCTCACAAATAAAGGGTAAATGACCTTATGCCTGATTGTAATCATTCTACATTTCTTAGCGTCGTTGAAATACTCTCAGCACTTTTGACACCAATCCTCGGTATTATTGGCGCCACGATTCTCATCCTTCAGTATTTCCTACAGAAATTGCGCTGGCGCTTGGATTTATACGACAAACGATATCCTGTCTATCAATCCAGTATGGAATACATATCGCACGTCGTGCAACACGGCAATCTCTCTGATGATGAATGGTGGAAATTCCTGCGCAACTCAAGAGATAAGCAATTCTTGTTTGGAAAAGACGTCCAGGATTTCATCGAAGCACTTTACAACAAGGGTTTGGACATTCAGTCGATAAACGAAGCACTTAAGCATGCCCCCAAAGGTGATGAGCGGACTCGACTCTCCAAGAGGAAGACTGAGATCTTTCAATGGTTTAAGAGTCAATTCGATGAATCGAGAGAGTTGTTCAGTCGTTACCTTCGAATCGACAAGAAATAGGGTGGCAAACGGCGTATAACAGGCGTAACCACGACGCTCCCTTCGTTTGCGCCAAAGGCGCATCCGCCTTCGGCGGAGATATGGCTCGGTTGAGTCTCAGGAAAGAAATAGTTCCGCCTACGCCAAACTGCGGCTTCGGCGGATA
>DATLXY010000208.1:0-2896 GCA_035575335.1 Nitrososphaera sp.
GGTGCTGCTGGCACAGAAAAAGGAAGGAAGGAGGATCCAACGAAAGAATATCGTGAGAATGAGCCCATGACACCTGCCAAGATACAGGAACACGAGCCGACAGCCGTCAAGCGCGAAATGACCGAGCGAATTGTCGAGAAAGACCAAGAAGGAGCAAATCGGGAAGAAGCACGTGAAATAGCGAGAAGCAAGGGCATGGCCAAGGGAACGGCAGGCGCTGGAGAAACTGGTGATCAGTACGAGCAGGGCGCCGCTGGAACGAACAAGTAGTAGGACGTAGCATGGTTCATTAGGTTTTAGTTGGAATGCCGGAACCGGATAAGAAGAATCTAGATGCGCCTGCGTCTAGACTGACCAGCGCGGAAAATGGAGCCTTCCGATATTAAGGAATGGAATACGCCCAAGAGCAAGGTTTGTTCAGTCTGTCAGTCTGAGGTCATGTGGATTATTACTCCAGGTAAAGCACGTAAAAGTGTGGTTGTTGATCCCGCGCGATCGAGCAAGTCATGATGTAATGGCCACTCAGATCAAACCAAGAAGGGATCACTGGACAGGTGAACCGGGCTACTACCGGTCTTGCAGGAATTTGCTGGTGTTCTCCGAAACAAGCGGGATTATCTTTTTCATGATCACTTCATGAACATTCTCCGCGTCGACGTCAAATGATAGAAGGAGCACATAAGATAGTCTGCTGTTCTTGTCGGCTATCGGAATTGTCGCCCTAATCAGCTTTTCATAGTGAGACATTGCATACTTGATCTTGCCCAACAGATACTCCCACCTCAGCCGGGTGTACTGGCGGGTGGCAGCAGTGATGGCGTACTGAGCTCTCTCTTCTGCGTTGAGGAGCGGTTTCAGGCCTTTCCTCTCGGCAGTCGCCATGAGTTTGCCATCCTCGTCAGCAATGCCGGCAAATCTGATAGACTTGTCAAGTGCGATCACCTTATCACAGAATTCTTGGAAAAATTCATTCATTCAACTTCTCTTTCCATGAGCTAGATATATTTGATTTTCGCGTGCATGCACGGTCTATCAACTCAGGATGATTTATTTTTCTATGTAGATTATTCTCAAAGCTTCGCTTCTGCCGCTGTCATCACTCACCTATCATACAAATCGCTGGAGGGTAGCCAAGACGCTGGCTGGAGTCTCATGCGATACACCCCCTACAACAACTCCCGTTGCAGTCCAATGGAGTAAAACATCTGAAGCCTCACACCTGAAGCAACAGCAAGGTACAAGCAAATACTTATATGAGTTACAGGAAGGATTCTGTCTGATTTGTCTGGTCAAGAAATTGTGATGCTTGAAGAACGCAAGAATTCGCTTTTGAACAGGCGCGAGGTAAGAGCGCTGTTCAGAGGAGCCGCCGGAAGGATAAGGAGGATCGAGGCAGCTGAAAAGATTGCAGGCCAGCTTAATGTCGATAAAAAACAGGTTATCCCTATTAACCTTGTATGTGAGACGGGTATGACTGACGTCCACGGCATCTTTTACATTTATGACGATGAAAAGGAGGCTGCCAGGCAGCTGCCCCGCTACAGGCTACTGAGGACACTGCCAAAGGAAGAACGCAAGAAGATCCTTGATGAAGAAAAGGCTGCCAAGCTCAAGGCCAAGCAGGAGGCAACAGCGTCTAAGGGAGGCGGCAAGAAGTAGATATGGCGGACAAGAAATCGCAGGGAAAAGGCGAAGTCGCAGTATACAAGTTCTACAAGGTCTCAGGAGACAAGGTTACTCGCACTAGGCGCGACTGCCCCCGTTGCGGCAAGGGAACATTCATGGCTGAACACAAGGACAGGTTCACCTGCGGCAAGTGCGGTTATACTGAGTTCACTCACAAAGACACTGCCAAGAAAGGCAAGAAATAAAGTCCTATTTCGCGATTTCTTTGATCTCCTTCTTGAGAGTATGCGCCACGGTAGGTGCTAGCAGCGGGTAAAACGACTCAATATAACGCCTACTCTTGGCAAGCCGGGATATGTTTGCATCGCCGGTGGCGCTAACATAACCATTCAGAAACTCCCTCGTAACTTTGGCAGCTCTTTCAGCACGCGTGCTTCCCTTCAGGCTCCAGCTGACAAATTGCGCAATGTCCCACGCGGGATCGCCACCCTCAAATACAAACTGTTCAAGATCGGTGAAATAAAGGTCACCACTACCGCTACCGCTGCTACTTGCGATGATGTTCTTGGGCTTGACATTGCCAAACGTTCCCCCGGCGTTGTGGATCTTGCCGATCTGCTCGCCGGCCTGGTTAAGCAGTAAACCTAGGTCTTTCTCGTCTTTCCCCCTAAGGTATTCCTTAATCGCCTCGGCCAATGTCATTCCCTCGATAAATTCTGTAACCAAGAGCCTCCTGTGAAGCACTACTGCCTGTATGCGAGGTGTTTTCAGTCCGAGACTCCTGATGTGCCGAATGGCCTTGTACTCAAAGCCGAGTCTAAGAAGGGGGTTGACCCTGAACCTCTTTCTTACAGGCGAAGTCCATATGCTCAAGACGGCCCACTTGGCAGCCTTTGTCTTGGCAAGCTCTTTAACCACAACCTTGCGTCCATCGTGCAATTCGTGCAGAACCGTCCTGCTGTTGAGGTTGCCAAGGCGCCTTTTTCGAACTACCGAATAACCAAGGTCGCCAAGCCAGTCCCTGCCGTCAACTACCAGCTTACCCTCAGGAAGCTGCCAGTATGCGCCCTTTGGACAGACCATGAATTCAGGAAGATCAACAGATTTCGTTCTCCTCCTGATCTTTGACTCTGCCTCGGCTATCGCAAGATGCATAATCTTCCTTCCAGCATAAGTGTGCACAAAATATGAACCGAACTCCTGTAATCTTTTTGTCAGCTTTAGCCGCGTTCTGCTCCCCTCCACAAGGACGCGCTCATCCGAGATCTGC
>DATLXY010000209.1:0-3145 GCA_035575335.1 Nitrososphaera sp.
AAAGGCAGATTAGTAAGTAGCAGCAGGCACACTTCGATTTAGAAAAACCAGATATGCACCAGATGGACGGAAAAACGTTGCTTGTCTTCCTTGTCTGCTCCGAGATAGCGTTAACGCCCGCTCTAATTATGATTGACTGGTTATCTGTATGTTCGATCAGGGGAATTTTCATTGAATGGTAAATGTTACGCGATCGTCAGTCACCGGATCTCTTTTATAAGATAAATTCATCCAGATCGTTAGGAGAGCGAGATAATAGATACGTCGTTTTCTGATTCTGCACCTTCTGCCATTTTAGATTCAGTTCATTTCAAGTATACAGTCGTTCCATCAATATTTCTTTCTTGTCCTCATAGCATTTCTTTCCATAAGTCCTGATGCATGGATAGTATCTGATGTTCACCACTTTTACATGTAGATGTTTGCGGTTATACTCTCAACTATAGTCGCGTTTTACTGCATTGCAAGGGCATATTCATTGAGCGAAAAATTCAGCCTCTTTATAGTAATAGGATTTCTTACTATCGCGGTAATTAATTTTCTACATGCAACACTATAATATAACGCGGCAGGCAACAACACCTTCGTCGATTATTTTATACCACAAACATGGTTTGCAGGGCGTACTTTCTTGGGAATAATGCTCGTTATTGCAGTTGTCAAGTATGCAAGATCAAGTCCCCTTTCATCTTCTTCAATTACAGCTACTACTGCCGCAACTGAAAATTCCTAGGATAGGAGAGGGGAATACAGGAATGACGACGAAGTAGAAGGCAGCGAGAACAGGAGTGCGGAGCTGATATCGTTGAGCGCTCATCATCAAATCGGCGATGATCATGGCAACCAGAATAACAAGCTACACTACGGCCTTTTGCTTTACTTAATTATGTTTGCTGTTTCTGCAATTGATATAGTGGGAATTTCGTTTTTTACAGTATTCCCTAGAATAGTGATAGTTGATTTCATTATAGGCAGACCATACGAGATTCTTGCGCTTCTGCTCTTTGCAATAGCTCTGGTTTATTTTTACAAAATGAAACTTTACAGATCAGAGGATTTCTTTTATCGGGGATTATTAGGCGCACTCATTATCGATATCTTTGTTCAAATAATAATGGTTACCTCTTCTGTTAACTTCCATACTGCACATAATGTAGCGCACATACTCAAAGATACCGGATATTTCATCATCGTTATATCATTAGCACTTTCAAGCATCCAAGATTGCAAAAGAGAGGCCAGAGATAATCAGGTTTCAGTATCTTAGGCTAAAAGAGGTAAATAAGATGAAAGATGAATTTATCAATATTGCAGCACACGAATTACGTACTCCCATTCACCGGTAATTGGTTTGTCCGAGCTTCGAACAAAACTAGCAAGTGACAGCAGCGGTGGTAGTGGTAATTCAGCGGCCCAGCGGGAGATACTTGACGCCATTATCAGAAATGCAAAGAGGCTCCAAAGACTGACAAAAAACATACTAGACGTCACAAAAATTGAAAGCCAATCACTTGTACTGAGAGTAGAAAGATTTGATCTAGACGGAGTTATAATGAATACCATACACGATGTCACTGCCAGTTCTGATTATCTGAAGAAACAGGGAAGTGTAGAGATATTGTATGACCCAAGACACATCTTTGTGAATGTCGACAAGATTAGACTCGTGCAGGTTGTTTCTAATCTGCTTAGCAATTTTATCAAGTTCACATCAGAAGGTTCTGTCTCGATCGTAGTAGTCAAGGAGAGAACAGCAGATAGTGAAAGAAACAATGGCAACATCGGTGCTGCTAGTAATACTATCACCACCGACGATGATGTAATTGTTGTTTCTATTCAAGACATGGGTCAGGGAATAGATCCTGAAATGCTGCCACTTCTGTTTTCAAGATTTAGCTCGGATTCTTCCTCAGGCGGTACTGGTCTGGGTCTCTTCATTTCTAAAGGCATTATTGAAGCACATGGTGGCAAAATATGGGCAAGAAATATCGAAGACGAGGAAGGGAGAAGAAAAGGTGCAGCCTTTACATTTACTCTCCCAATAACAAACAGGCAGGAACGACAGCTGGTGCTATTATCTTCTTCAATGACTCCGCTAGCAGCAGCGGCAACAGCATCACTATCATCATCGCCCTATCTGATCGCAACAACAGGAATGCTTGCAGGCAGTAGTGATAATAAGAATAGTAGCAGTAGCAACAACGACAACAGCAAGAGTCGTTTGGAAAAAATGACGACAACTCCCCCAGGGGTAAGACCATTGAATGGCCTTGCGAGAAATAGAATCCTTATAGTAGATGATGAGGAAGGTATTATTTTCACCCTAAAGAATGTTTTAGAGAAAAACGGATTCGAAATTGATTCATTCAATAGTGCTTTTACTGCGTTAGAAAAATTTGCGCCTAATATGTATGCTGTGGCAATTCTCGATATCAGGATGCCACAGATGAACGGATTTGAGTTGTATGAGAAAATAAGAAAGATGATAAGATAAGGGTTATTTTCTTGACGGCACTTACGGAACTGGGAGACTATAGCGGATTTACAAGAAAGGTATTTCCAAAATGGGGAG
Source organism: Nitrososphaera sp. (assembly GCA_035575335.1). Lineage (GTDB taxonomy): Archaea > Thermoproteota > Nitrososphaeria > Nitrososphaerales > Nitrososphaeraceae > Nitrososphaera. Next base: position 2,573 of record DATLXY010000209.1, read on the forward strand.
AAAGACACTTTGTCCAAAAGCCAATAGAAAATGAAGATCTGGTTGAAAGAGTGAACATGATGACTACTATGTATTCAAACATCATTGATGGTGCCCGTGTTTGAACGTTATCTTATGGCTCCAATTGTTTTGGGCTCGATCTCCGTCTCTTCTTCTCGGTCCCGTCCTCAGCGGCTATCACCCTGTTCCGCGAAGCATCGGGAATGGATTGGCCTTGGTCGGCGACAACTACTACACCACCTCACTTCGTTCCCTTAAAATAAGGCAGTAGCAGCAGTAGAATGCCGCACATTGTATCGATGTGTCACTTGGTGTGAAAAATAGAGCGCCGGTACTGGTTTTGTACTCATTTATTTTGCAGTTGTGGGAAAATTGAGAAATAAAATGAGCGCTGGTGACACCTAGCGAGGATTACATGACGGAGAAAAAGTGAAGGATGATGACTCTGGTCATTCATCTTCCTCTTCATCATCTTCTACGTCATCCCAGTCTGTTACTTCCTCTAGCTGCACATTTCTCCAGGAGGTATAGGATTTCTCAGAGTACGCGCCAAAGGTCTTATCTGCGTCTAGG
>DATLXY010000210.1:0-3280 GCA_035575335.1 Nitrososphaera sp.
TTCTCGTATACTTCTTTTCTTATATCGCTTGTGCGCAGGTCTACTAGCGACTTTGAGTTGAGGGCCGCTATCGCCACGCCCCCGATGACATCGCTGAGATAGACCTTCTTTTCAGGCCTAGCCGGCGGGTTTGCTGGTGTAACTGACGGCCTCGGTTCGCCGGGACTGGCAATGTTTGGAGGTACAAAGGGTTTTGCAGTGGCCCTGAGGTTGTTTGTCGAAGACATGCTGACCTCTCATCCTCCAGTCTTGCTAATAATGCCATCGCTGAGGACAGTGAGCATCTTGGCAAGCCCTTCGGGAATTTCATTACGCTTTACCTTTATCTTCATCGTCATCTCACCGCTGAAATCAAGGGTCGACTTGTTCCTGCCGGCATACACTGCATGGAGTTTGGCAGGTTTGTAAGGGAATGCGATTCCGGTTATGGTTCCAGTTCCAGTTCCAGTTCCAGTTCCAGTTCCAGTTCCTGTGGTTTCCTCTTTTGCGCCGATGATCTTTAGATTGAAATTGACTTCTGCCTCATCGACATCTATGTATGGCACTGGAAGCACAGTCAGGAGCGGGACTTTAATCGACTGTTTCTCTGTCTTGACGCCGGTATTGGGGTCGTGGACCATGCGCTCGTAAGCCATTTCGATGCTCTCCAGTGTTCGCTTGCCTCCCTCCTCCTTTGTGAGCTTCATCAGAAAATCAAGTGTAGCGGCTGCAGATCCGCTCTGGGCGTCTACAAGAGCCTTTAGTGGCGCCGCAATTATCTGCTCGAGCTGCAGTGCTACGTTGCTTGACAACCACAAAACCCCTTAAGAGCTTGCAGGCTTTTCCATTATCGAGTCTTTCAGTATCCCAAGTACTGTCTTGAGGCCTTCCGGCATCTCGTCTTGGACCGCGTTGACAGTTATGTCCAACTCCGCGCTCCGGTCTACAGAGGAGCGGGTTTCCTTCTTGAAGCCGTATGACGCATCTAGCTTCACGCTCCCCCATCCCCATCCTGCCTTGGCAGAGAGGGTTGCGGAAAAATTGTGCTGTGTGGTATCCGCCGAGGTGGTCTTGATGGTGAAGTTAAAGTGGACCGTCATATCCTTTATGCGGATAAACGGCACAGGAAGGATGGACAAAAATGGTGCGTAAAACTCCGTGTCAACCTCTGATATTGCACCGGTGTCTGGGTTGATCGTCTTTTTCTTGTACTTGAAGTTGATGTTCTTGACATTTCCTGAATCGTCCAAGCCCACCTCTTGGATGAACCTGGCAGTGGTCATTGCTGCATACGCCTGGGCCCGAATAGCTGATTCGAGTGGCTTTCCTATCAAGCTCTCTATGGGCAATGCCGATAGTTCGGCAGGTATATTGGCAGACATTTGTCACCATTTACGAGCAGTCTTATATAAAAGTATCACTGAAAGGATAGTAGATAGGAATATACTCCAAAAATCACATCATCATCCTCCTCCTCCCTAAGTAGCACCTTCTTTGTGTAAAGCATATCCTCTTCCTGGCCGGTCGTCATGGATTTGACAACGAGTGTGCATGTGAAAGACGTTCAGCTGGATGTGGTTTACTGGATTAGTCAGGACCTGCAGAAGCAGAGCTATATCCTGCCTGCAAGTGGTAGGATGTTTGCAAGGGAGCAGCCAGGCGTTGTACATGAATGAACGGTGAGCGAGTGAGTGAGTGGGTGGGTGAGGGGGGGGGCAGTAGAAGTATATCGGGCGGAGCGTGTGGTTCCTGCTGGTCGTCATTGGCCGAAACTGCTCCAGTCCGACATACATTATTACCTTCTCTGTCTCTCCCATGTCTATGCCCCATCGCTTACGGTACTACTCATCCGGCAGCTCATGCACATTCAAGGGAATCTTGCCCCAGGAGATATTTGTTGCAAACACAGGGTATGTTGCTGACATAATTGCCGTTGCCTTCATTCTCAGGCCCGACTCTTCTCTTTCTCTCCTCATTTCTCTTCCTCTTCCTTTCTCTTCCTCTATTTTGGCTGCATTACAAGCGTGAACGACACCTTCCCTGTACCGGACTTCACGGTGTACCTGTAAATGTACTAATCCCGTTTCCCTGAAGCGTACTCCAATATGGCCTTCTTGATGCCGGCGGCCGTCTTTTTGCATGGCATCAGGAATGTCTACCACAGCTTCTTTAGCCTGGACACCACCGGAACACCGAGGAACTCCCTGTCCGTCAGGAGCCGGCCCTTCTCTATTCCATGCGAGGTCTCTCGCACCTTTGACCAGCTTTTCCACAAGGCCGGGGGTTCTCCTCAAGACTACCGACCGACGTGTTCGCAGGCTATCTATTGCGCTCTCTTTCCTTCGTGTACTGACCGGAGCGTGACTGATGATGGCTGAGCAGAAACCATCTGCAAATCGCTATGCCACTTGATTTCAGAACCAAATAATATGGTGCTTATTGTCATCAAATTTAGACATCAATCACGTCGCCTATTTAAATCAACTAATTACGACATGGTTTCTATTGAGCCGTTCTTCAACAACAAATGAACGCGTCTCGGAGTGATACTGGTCAGTTATCTGGTCGTGGACGTTTACCAGGACCTGATACCTACCGGCTACTCCTAGGACGGTGCTCCCGCTATAAGTAAAGCTTTTCGTGTAATTATATGCCCCTTGTACTATCTCGATTTTCCTACAGTCTTGAACTTCTCTAAAGTAGGCCACACGTTCTTTGTCTTGTTCACGGATCACTTGGGCCTGGAAATCGATACAGTTGGATCCGTAGCCTCTGAGCGAAATGGTATAGTGCATCGTTCCGTTAACAGGATACTCGCTTTCCAAGCCGACAAATTCCATGCGCATCGGTGTGAGATAGGGCACAAATATTGTATGTAACTGGGCCAGCGCAAGTAGGATACCTACGGTGATGGCAGCCGCCGCACCAGCTAGGATAATGGCACGCTTTTTCAAAGATGCACCTTTCAAGGTCGATTCTCCCGCATTTTTTCTTGTTACCTGTCTCGTCATTAAAAGTAGATTTAAACATACATTTAAATAATATGGTCTCTATTTTCCTGCTTGTGCGCACAACACCATCTTCGGTTGGGCTAGCTTTTGGCTTGGGAGCGATTGGGCTTGGATCTATGCTGTTGACTCTCACGTTTATTCCGGTAGTCAACTCCTCTGTACCAGGTTACAGGGGTGCAGGTGACCAATCTTTGCAACTTCACGGCAGGCTTGACCTCATGCTGTATGACGAATATGGCAACCTGAAAGACGAGAGGCACCTAGACAACCTGATAGTGGACACAGGCTTT
>DATLXY010000211.1:0-7818 GCA_035575335.1 Nitrososphaera sp.
GCTAGCCCTGCGCAAAGTGATATTGCCTTCTTGTTCTTTTCTAAGAATCTATCGTAATAGCCCTTGCCGTATCCTAATCTATACCCTTGCCTGTCAAAAGCAACTCCGGGCACTACCAGCAAGTCAATATCATCAACAGGACTGTATGGTAGCGGCTCCATGATGCCAAACCTACCCTTGACCAGACTTTTGTCGGGTGCGAGTTCATAGAATTTCAGATGTTCTCCTTCGACCCTCGGAAGCGCGATTCTTTTGTCTAACGAGTATGCCTTTTCAATTATCAGATCCGTTCTGACTTCGGAACCAAAAGCATAGTATGCGCCGACTGTTCTTGCTGACTTGAACTCTTTTATGTTTATCAACATTTCTTGAATGCGCTTACTACGCTCTGCGATCTCAGAAGATTCAAGAGAATTCCGCAGCGCAAGTATTCGAAGTCGGATTTCCTTTTTATTGCTCACCAGTTATTTGCTCATCTCTTTCGCAATGGAGGCCGCAGTGACTGTGTTCTTAAGAAGCATCGCCCGTGTCATCAGTCCCACGCCGCCAGGCACGGGTGTGACCCATGATGCCTTTTGTCTGACCGATTCAAAGTCAGCGTCACCAACTATCCTGTTGTTCAATCTTGCAATGCCTACATCGATCACTATCGCGCCCTCATTGATCATGTCTCCCGTAAGCGTAAAGCTCTGTCGGTTGCCTACGGCCGTTACGACCAAATCGGCCCTTTGAAGCCTTGACATCAAGTCCCGAGTCTTCGAATGACAGATCGTCACGGTGGCATCTTTTTCAAGCAGCAACAACGAAAGTGGCTTACCTACTAGGTTACTGCGATTAACCACCACTGCATCAATACCTGCCACCTCTATCTTGTAATAATCAAGCATTTCCATAATGCCTGAAGGTGTGCACGGTTTTAGCAGTCCCATCCCATTCTGGAGCATGCCAGCATTGTATGGCGTAAGACCGTCTACATCCTTGAGAGGGCTCAGAGTTGAGATTATTTCCATCTCGTCGATGTGCTTTGGCAGCGGCAGCTGTACAAGAATGCCGTGGATTTGAGGGTCATTGTTGAGTAGCCTTACCAACTCAATAAGCTCATTCTGCTTGAAGGTGGCCGGAAGCCTGTGGTCTCTAGTAGTAATTCCTACTTCTTTTGCGTCGTTCTGTTTACTTCTTACGTATGTCGCAGACGCAGGGTCGTCGCCCACCAAGACAGTTGCAAGACATGGCTGAATCCCCTGCTCCTTCAGCTGTTCGACCGCTTTTTTCACTCGTGCCTTGACATCAGCCGACACGACCTTACCATCTATAATTCGCGCTACCAAACAGCTAACCGGCAATACACACACTATTTTGCCTTTCTACAAATGTATGATTAATGCCGAAATAAGTGATAGTAGATTACTTACCGGTTTCTTATATAGAGCTAACAGTATAGAATAGGTAAGAACAATGAAATATAGAAGCAGGACCGAAATTGCCTCGCGAATCTTGGAATCTGCAATAGTAGGCGCCACCAAGACCAAGATAATGTACAAGGCTTACCTGTCCTATGCGCAACTTAAAGAGTACTTGTCTGTGCTTGAAGAAAACGGGCTATTGGCACAAGATAAAGGAGAACAGATATACAAGACTACCGAAAAGGGCAAGCGATTTCTAGATATTACAAATTCACTGCAGGGTATGATGGAAGATATTCCTACTGGTGAACGCTCAAAGAAAAAGTAATGATTACACAACCCGCGTATTTTTTGTCTGTTCCAGTGGTCGCAAGGTTTTGCAGGTATTTCGTCATCAAAGACTACCAGACCACTATTCACTCGGAACAAGGAGATTGTTGCTGTCTTCATAGTCCTGCTGGACGTGTATAGAGGAGTGGTTGACAGAGTCAGAGTGACTCCATTTGAGAGCTAGAAGCCCTTCCGGAAAATAGTCAAGGTAGCTTTCGTAAGAAACAGATAATGGAACGAGCTCTGCAAGGAATCATGGTTGGCGTCAAGGTGTGCCAGCTTGCCACATCGTCTTTCTGGTTAGCAGCCTGATTTTGGCTTGGCTTCTTTTGACATCTTAGTAGTAACCTTATGCACAAATGATGTCGATCAGGTATCATCATCCTACTAGACAGGGATGACTATCACAGAATCCTCATGCAACCTCATCGAAATACTAGGCTAGTCTTCCCAATCCGGCCGTTCTGGCGAATCCAGTTCGCCCTGTGTTTTGCCCCTATGCTTGGTATGTCTCATGTGGATATTCCACTGCTATACTCGCCACATACGTGAACTACCCACGTCTTAAGGCGTGGGCTTCTTCCTGCTTCCTCGACTGAAACTTGCTCATCCGTTGTCGTTGTCGAATAAGTAGAGGTTCTGTCTCTGCAAGGGTTTGTTCCAAACCCAGTTTTTCGATGTTCTTTGCTGCGTTAAGATCACGGTCAATGACCAGTCCGCAGTTGTGGCATTCAAATATACGTTCGGATAGGTCAAGCTTTTCTTTTTTTGCTTTAACCACTCCACACCCAGAGCATTTCTGCGATGTACCACTTGGGTTGACAACAATTACTCGCCCGCCACCGCGCCTTTCTACCTTGTAGGCAGTGTATTCGCGCAGCTTTCCCCAAGTGGCATCCATTATTGCTTGTGCCAGATGGTGGTTCTTGACCATGTTTTTGATATTCAACTTTTCAAATACTGCCAGAGTATAGCCTTCATCTGCAAGCACTTTTGATGTCTTGTGTACAAAATCATCCCTGCACCTTCTGATCTGCCGCCATGCTTTTGCCAGTTGAATCCTTGCTTTTTCCCTGTTCCTTGAACACTTTTGCTTTCTTGCAAGGTTTCTCTGCAGCTGTTTGATCTTCTTTGCTTGAGCTTCAAAGTCCAGTGTGTTTTGAATCTTGTTACCATCGCTCAATGTGAGCCAGTTAATCAGACCGACATCCACACCTACTGGCTTGCTAGCTGTATTAAATGATCTGGCAGCGCTGGCATCAACTCCATCGTCCGTAGTTATGCAGCAGTACCACTGGTCAACATCTCTGACAATTGTACATGTTTTCAATGTACCAACAGGAGTCCTGTGCATCTTTAACCCGATTGCTCCAATACATGATAATAATAATACAAGCTGCTTGTTGTCCCTGATTTTCCAGCCATTGTTATGTTGTGGGTACGTAAATGAATTGTACTTGCTTTTCCTCTTGAAGTTTGGATATCTAGCAAGTTTCTTGAAGAATTCCTGATATGCCTTGTGAGTCTTAGCAAGACATCTTGCAGCACCTGGCTGTGTACCTGCTTTAGATATTTGTTGTCCTGTTTTCTCAGCGTTAGCAATTGCTTCTGTTCATAGAACCCGACATCCCAATCGACACTTCTTTCGCCAAGTGAATCGTTGTACAGACGCCTGTATGTTTCGATTGTGTTATCAAGCAGTATCTCTTGCTGCTTTGTCGGATAAAGACGAAACTTGTATGTTCTTATCATGTTACCTTCTGTTCCTCGATATATTTTTTGATTACATCAGCTGAAACATGACCATATGTTGAAACAAAGTAGTAACTTCTAGTCCAAAGAGTTGGTAATCTACTCTTCAGTTCGGGGAATTCTTCTCTCAAAATCCTTGATGTGTATCCTTTCAAATTGGCAACTATTCTGTTTGGAGTCGCTGTAGGTTGTGCTTCTACAAAGATATGTACATGATCTGGCATTATTTCAAGGGATATCATTTACAACCAATTTCTCTCACTCTTTCTATCAGTAGCTCTTTCAATCGCTTTTCAATGTTACCAATTAAGACCTTTTCGATATTTTGGACACCATACAAAATGGTAGTTCATAAAATGAACTGATGTTTCAGAGCGACTGTACCCTTTTGGCAACAAGACATTATATGTATGTTATTTATATAAGATTTTCATGACAGGAAACAAATTCACCCACACCTCTAAAGATGTGGGGTTTCTTTGTTTCCCATACCCTTCATTAGGCTAAATAGGCAGGATCGACTGTATTTGTGGGCCGGAGACGTGGGAAATCTGGTGTGAGCACCGTGTTTCTGTAGTCATCTGTACCAACCATCCCTGCTCTGTTGCTTTTGTCCCGACTCGTGCGGGCTTCATAGGACGCAATTTGCAATAACATGCCGTCTGTTAGACCGGCTGTCGTATGCTTGCACGGATCATTTTGAACAAAGCTCCTGCACCAAGTATGGCATTAGAACATGTGCATGTGTACTACAAGCAAACGTTCCATTGTTTTGACTGTAATCCAGAAGGATAGTTCGAGGGTAAAATATACGCCAGCAGCACATCGTTATCGGTTTCATGGGTCTGCTTTTTTTTTACCGTCTGTTAGCCGCACTGTAGAATCTGAAAGAGCAATACCCCGCTACATCTGCTCCAAGACCCGTACAAATCTTTAAATCCGCTTTAAAAAGTAAGCCTGTTATTGTTACAGAAACTTGCCCTTATCAAGCTAGGAGGCTCGGTTGTCACATTCAAAGATAGGCCTCTCAAAGCTAACACCGTTGCAATTGATGGCATTTCACGTGTCCTTGCACAGCTTGACGTCCCTGCGATAATTGTGCACGGTGGCGGGTCGTTCGGCCACTACTGGTCTGTAAAATACGACATGCATACTAAGCCTGCCGAGTACGATCTTCATGGCGTGGCAGTGGTGCACGAATCTATGGTTGCACTCAACCATAAAATTATTAGCTCAATGATTAAGGCAGGGTTAAATCCCTATGGTATCCAGCCTTCTGTCTTCACGTCAGGCCATAAACCAATTGCGGCCAAGATAAAGCAAATCTATGTCATGGCCAGATCAAGGGTCATGCCTGTGACATATGGCGATGTCGTACACATGAAAGGCGCGAAATATTCGATCTTGTCTGGCGACGCGCTCATGACCATTTTGGCCAAGGAACTTCGGCCTTCAAAGGTCATCTTTGCTACAAACGTTGATGGTATCTATAAAGACATAAAGACTAAGGAGTTGGTGCCTGAAATAAGGGTCTCGGGCAAGAAGTCCATCAACTTTTCAAAGGGGTCAGTGGCGGACGTTACAGGCGGAATGCGGAGAAAGGTTACAGAAGCGTTTAAGATTGCATCGCACGGGATGGATGTCTTGATGGTAAACGGACTTGTGCCGGAGCGAATCGCAGAGGCTATAGGGGACAGGCTAGAAGTAGGTACTGTGGTAAAAGGGAGCAGGAGACACTAGTTGTCAGGCCCGTCTGAAATTCCTTCAGATATTGAAATCATAAAGCAGCGCAAAAAGGACGGTATCGACATACCCCTTCAAAGAAATGTCCAAGCGAAGACCACTTCGACATATCTGGAGTATGTACATCTAGTACACAATGCACTGCCTGAAATTGACTATGAAGATATTGACACATCAACAACATTTCTTGGCCGCAAATTCTCGGCGCCCTTGATAATTGACTCGATGACAGGTGGAACGGATGAGGCGACAGTCATCAACGGGAGGCTGGGTGAACTTGCAGAAAAATATGGCTTTGGCATGGGTCTTGGCAGCCAGAGGGCCGGCCTGAAAAGTGAAGAACTTGCAGCTACTTATTCCATAGCGAGGAAAAATGCGCCGAACGCCTTTTTGATAGCGAACATCGGCGGGGCACAGCTGGCCAAGGGACTCACTATAGATGAAGTACGAAAGATCGTCCAAATGATTAGGGCAGACGCACTAGTCGTGCATCTAAACCCTCTGCAGGAGCTTGTGCAACCGGAGGGCGAACCGCGCTACAAAGGACTCCTTAGCAAGATTTCTGATGTGACCAAAACGATAGATGTTCCTGTTATAGTCAAGGAAGTGGGTGCAGGAATTTCAAGGGAAGTAGCAATAAAACTGGAGATGGCTGGTGTCGCAGCGATTAATGTCGCTGGAACTGGAGGTACAAGCTGGGCGGCTGTGGAAAAGCTTAGGGCTGAAGCAGTGAAGGATGACCTTAAGCGTCACCTAGGCGAGATGTTCTGGGATTGGGGGATACCGACTGCTGCAAGCTTGATTGAGGTAAGAAGGGCAGTGAAATTGCCAATTATCGCATCAGGTGGCCTGCGTAACGGGATTGAGGTGGCAAAGTGCATAGCACTTGGGGCGAACATGACTGCAATGGCATATCCATTCCTGCGAGCTGCCGCGGAGTCACGTGAAAGCCTGTTCACCTTCGCAGATACTATCCTCGCAGAGCTGAAGAGCACGATGTTCCTTGTTGGTGCAAGGAACATTGCAGCGCTGGCGAGCTCAAGATATATATTAACAGGAGCGCTAGCACAGGAGGTTGGTAGCCATACATGAAGGCAAGCAGCATCAAGAGCGAGCTGGAATCGTACGCTTCTACAGTAAATGAATTCATTCTTTCATTCCTTGAGGGCAGGCCAAAAGAGCTCTATCAGGCCTCTTCTCACCTGATACGCACTGGTGGCAAGCGCCTGCGGCCATTCATGGCAATCAAGAGCTGCGAAATGCTCGGTGGGACGGTAAAGAGGGCGTTGCCAGCCGCGGCAGCAGTCGAACTGGTACACAATTTTACCCTGGTGCACGACGATATCATGGACAATGACGAAATGCGCCATGGGGCAGAAACTGTTCACCGCTATTATGGCATGCCCTTGGCTATATTAGCAGGTGACATCCTATTTTCAAAATCGTTTGAGTTGATTACTTTTAACGGCAGAAAGGTCAGCATTCCTGACCGGGACCTTACTAATATGGTGGCGCTTCTTTCAAGAGCATGCACCGAGATCTGCGAGGGTCAAGCCACGGATATTGGATTCGCGTCAAGTAGCAAGTTCCCGAAGGAGGCAGATTATATTAAGATGATAGGTAAGAAGACAGCCGCACTCTTTGAGGTTTCTTGCGCGCTAGGTGCACTTGCAGCTCCTGACCACACAGAGAGCGATGTCGAAAATCTCTCTTCGTTTGGGAGGAATATTGGAATTGCTTTCCAGCTTGTTGATGACCTCATAGGCGTGGTAGGCGACCCCAAGTTGACTGGAAAGGCTGCAGGGAATGACATAAGGGAAGGCAAAAAGACCTATCCAATACTGCTGGCTATTAACAATTCAAAGGACAAGGACCGAGACAAGATCCTAAAGGTCTTCGGGTCAAAGACAGCTTCCATCGCGGACATCAGGGAGGCTGTCAGGGTAATTTCGGAGATTGGTATAGAGCAGGATGTGCGGAACTCGGCCAGAAAGTACATGAACGATGCACTGAAGGCGATAGAGGGATACAGCGACTCTGACGCCAAGAGATCGCTCCAGTACTCAGCCGATTTTGTAGTGGGTAGGAGTCTGTAGCACGTGCCACTCGATGAGGAAACCGAGAAATTTGTCAGAGTCAATGCACTGAAAAACGCTGTCGAGCACGGAGGCAAGTCACAGGCCGATGTGATAGTGAGCAGGCTTGCAAGCGCAAGACCCAATCTGCGTGGTCAGCTAAAGTCACTGCTCCCTGAAATCAAGACGATCGTGCAACAGATAAATGACATGCCGCTCGCAGAACAGAGGTCGCTGCTTGAAGAACTCGCACCGGACGAGTTGTCTTCAAAAAAGCCGACCGGAGAACAGCAGCCGCTGCAGCTACCGCCGCTTGAGGGTGCTGTGCATGGAAAGGTAGTCACTCGATTTCCACCAGAACCAAACGGCTACCCTCACATAGGGCATGCGAAGGCTGCGATAATTGATGAAGAATATGCCCGAATGTATGGCGGCAGGATGATATTGCGTTTCGACGATACCAATCCGCTGACCGAAAAGATCGAATATTATCATGCCATTGCGGACGGGCTGGA
>DATLXY010000212.1:0-3971 GCA_035575335.1 Nitrososphaera sp.
TGCCCGCTTTATAGAAAAAAATTACGAATAAACACCGCCAATGTCCACTGGGATGGCCAGAGGGGAATATTTGAAATACAGGACGTGTCATTAGTAGACAAGTAAAAGTAAATGTTTGATAACCTGCGCGAAGGCCTCAGGGGAGCTCTGAAGAGAATCGTCGGTGCGTCTGATATCAATGAGGAGGTAATAGACGCGCTCTGCAGAGACGTCCAGCGTGCGCTTTTGCAATCAGATGTGAACGTGAGGCTCGTGCTCTCTATTACCCAGAACCTAAAGAAGAGGGCACTGGAGGAACAACCTCCAAAAGGACTTTCAAGGAAGGATCACATCGTCACTATCCTATATGGCGAACTTGCAAAGATGCTCGGGTACTCAGGAGAAGTGATTCAGACGATAGATAAAGCAAAAGAGGACGAGCGTGCGCTCGCGACTTCGTTCTTCAATCCTGGCAAGCAGAACGTCGTCCTCATGCTGGGCATACAGGGCAGCGGTAAGACGACTGTTACCGCAAAGTTGGCAAGGTGGCTCACAAAGCACGGCTACAGGGTCGGAGTGATAGGAGCGGACACATGGCGTCCCGGTGCGTTGACGCAACTAAAGATGAACTGCAGTAAGATCAATGTTGAGGTGTATGGGGAGGAAGACAACAAGGACGCGGTTGCCATAGCGAGAAACGGGCTTGAACACTTTAAGCATCAAAAGCTCGATGTTGTTATAATTGATACAGCCGGAAGACACAAGGAGGAAGAAGGCCTTCTGCAAGAAATGGCCCACATGTACCGGGTCGTAACTCCCGATCTTGTGCTGCTGGTCATCGACGGAACCATTGGTCAGGGCGCGTTCAAGCAGGCTGAGGCATTCCACAAGGCAGCCCCTGTTGGAGGAATTGTGATCACAAAGCTGGACGGCACTGCCAAAGGAGGTGGCGCGCTAGCGGCAGCCGCAGCGACTGGAGCAAAGGTCATGTTCATCGGCACCGGCGAGCGTATTGACGACCTGGAGCAATTCTCGCCAACGAGATTTGTTGGCAGGTTGCTTGGGATGGGCGATATCAAGGCACTATTGGAAATGGCAAGGGGTCTCGAGCTTCAGGCTGATGAGAACCAGGTAAAGCGGCTCATGAGCGGCAAGATGACTATAGAGGACTTTTACGCGCAGATGGAGCAGGTGAGCAAGATGGGATTCAGAAATGTGATAGAGAACCTGCCGGGGCTGTCCGGCCTGGTCAAAGATGATCAGCTAGATGCTATGCAGGTAAGGATGGAAAGATGGCGATTTATCATTCAGTCCATGACAAAAGAAGAAAAGAAAGATCCAGATATCATTAACGAATCAAGGAGAAAACGCATAGCAAGAGGCTGTGGCCTACCGGAAAGCGAAGTCAAGGCAATGATCAAACAATACAATGACTCAAAGACGATGATGAAGCAGTCAAAAGGAAGACAGATGCAGGGGCTCTTGAGGAGATTTGGTATTGGTTGATGCCCGGGCCATCTCTCTACTAAAGAAGCAATACAAACTTTGCAAGCGATGTTCTGAGAGGCATGGCTTCACGGCAGCACGATCCGAAGGTCAATGCCACATATGCCGCGGCCTTATGGATGACATTGACTCGATTGTACAAAGGATTACTCATTCGCTAAGAGGCTACGAGTTCGATACTTTCCTTATCGGCGCGACACTGCCAACCCAGATCTACGAGCGGGAGGACGCTCTGAGGGCTCGCCTGAAAATACGTGGTGCTGAAACTGCCAAGAACCAGCTTACCCGCGAGCTTGGAATGCGGCTTAACCGGCTCTTGAAAAAAAGAGTAGAGTATCTAAGGCCGGATATTACGATAAGCTTGGCAGTAGACAAGGAAAATAACGTAGACGTTTCGATAAAGTCTAGGCCCCTTGCGATTGCTGGCCGGTACATCAAGAAGGTCCGAGGCATTTCTCAGAGGCAGGGCAAATGTCAAGACTGTGAAGGCAAGGGTTGCGATTCCTGTAGATATTCTGGCCTTTCTGGCTTTGACAGCATTGAGGGAATAATCGCCAATGCATTGATGGAAATGACCGGCGGCCAGACGCCGAGATTCTCTTGGGTCGGCAGCGAAGATGATAGCAGTTTGGTACTTGGGAGAGGCAGGCCTTTCTATGTCAGGGTGTCCAACCCAAAGAAAAGGACACTAGAAAGGAAACAGATTAGAAAAAAGGGCATTATGCTGGCAACCCTATCTGTCCTCAAAGACGAGCCAAAGCTACAGCCACGCTTCAAGGTTACCACTAGGATTCATATAAAATGTGAAAGGACAATCACGAAAGAGGACATCAAGAAAGTTGGCACGTTGGCCGGCGCAGAAGTGAGCTTTGAGAACAAATTCAAGACTGCCACCAAGAGGATCCATCTTACGTGCGCGCACAGAATCAGCGACAACGAGTTTGTACTTACAATAGTAGCTGACGGAGGTCTTATGATAAAACAGTTTGTCGGAGGTGAGGAATACATGAGTCCGAATGTTTCAGAGATCGTTGGTGCCAAGTGCGAGTGCGTTACATTCGACGTTCTTGACGTCTCTTTTCAGTAACGTTTTTGTTTGAGCGTAAACATCTGACAGCGGCAGCAGATGAGTAGTTTTGACCCGCTCTACAAGGTTCACGACGCATTCAGATCGGGACAGCTCCAACAAAAGATCTACGAACTTGTGATCGAAAGATTCCCGCTTGTTCTGGAAGGGATAAAGAGGGTCGAAGCGGCATCTGGGCTCAAGTATCCATATTATTATGTAGAGCCGAGTCTTGTGATTTCAACATCCGCAGTTGAGTTTACCCAAATGGGGATTTTGTTTGCAAGGACCATCCCAGTTGTGGGTGACGACAACCTACTACGTGTGGTTGTCCAGATAACCGCGCCGCTCATCGCACACGGCCTCAAGGGAACGATACACGCAATCCTTGCCCATGAGTTCATGCACTACTTGGAACTCGTGAGTAGGATAATCAAGATGAAGGTAATATCCGATGAGGTCTCCGGCACGCTTTTTGAGGGGACTTACGCAGATTCTTCTCGGCTGCTTGAAGAGCGGACGGTATTCAAGTCGGACCCTACGCTGATAAGACATATCACCACTAGGTTCCCTGAAGGCTTCAGAGACATCAAGCTTGAGGACAAGGTGATCAAGATGTGGATGAACAAGGGTCTGCCTACTACAAAGATTCCGATCGACGCAAACGTGATTAAGATCCCTATTGAAGCTATGGCAAGGATGCAGGTGGAGCAAGAAGTGAAGGACAAGATTATCGAGTTTGAAAGCGTCAAGCTGCGAAAGAAAAAGACAAGTTATGTCTAACATTTCGCCGCAAGAGCTTCGAGTCATCAGGGAATGTATCAGCAAAGTTGCAAAGGGGCGCACAGTCACCGCCATGTGCGCCTATGGCTCTCGAGTCGCAGGCTATGCCAGGCCCGACAGCGACATCGACATCCTGGCAGTACTTGAAAACTATCCCTATGTTGTCAAATATTCCTATTTCGCGAATGCAGGCATAAAGCTATCAATCCTAGCAGTGGACAAGAAGTCCTTGGAACGTGATGCAAAATCCGGCTTTCTTGGGGAATTTGTTGTTGGTCGGCTACTCCATATTTACGAACCTATTGACAACGCAGAGTTTCTTTCATCGATCGAGAGGGTATACAAACGTCGCATCATCCTAGAGGAGGTGCAAGACGTAGTAAATTCTGCTGGCGTTCTGGGCACTGAGATCAGTTTTCCTCTGGAATTTGTGATGTTTTCCAAGATAAAGCACAGGATGTCGCTTTACCCAAACGCAGCGTACAGCTACCAAATGATATACAGCAATAATGATGATACAACCAATAGCAAGCGAAATCTGGAATTTGCACTTGACGGTTATCGACGTGCATTCTCTGACATCGTCGCAGAAGACAAACGTCTATTCGTAGCAAGGAATGATGACCTACTGCAGATC
>DATLXY010000213.1:0-2559 GCA_035575335.1 Nitrososphaera sp.
CATCGTCATGACAAACGAAAAGATGGACACATTGTTCCGACATAATGCCGAGTGGCTGGGCGAGGTATCGCTTTTCGTATCGGATGAAGTCCATTTGATCGGGGACCGGGAAAGAGGCCCGACACTAGAAATGATGCTAACAAAAATCCGAAAGCACTATCCGCAATCACAGGTTGTGGCCCTGTCCGCGACAGTTGCCAACTCACGCGAAATTGCGGATTGGCTGGAATGCAATCTGGTAGAAAGTGACTGGCGTCCGACAAGGTTGGTCGAAGGCGTCTATGAATACGGGAGCGCGAGAATGAATGATGGTAGTACACTGCGGGTCGAAAGCTCGGGCGCTTCTCCCGCAGTTGACCTCGCCATCAGTTCTCTGGATAACGGGGGGCAGGCTCTCATTTTTGCAGAGACTAGGAAGCGAGCGGTCTTATTTGCTGCGAAGGCGGCAGAGGCTGTGTATAAGCGACTCGACAATATAGCTAGAGAACAGGCTGCAAGAGTGTCCGCGGAGATCCTCAAAGAGGACGATAGTGAGCTGACAAAGACGCTTGGGCAACTTGTAGCAAAAGGGGTTGCGTTTCATCACGCCGGCCTCGGACCATCAAACAGAAAGATTGTTGAGGAGTCTTTCAAGAGAGGCATCATCAAGGTTCTGACTGCGACTCCTACCCTCGCAGCAGGCGTAAACCTCCCTGCAAGGAGGGTTATTATTTCAAGCATCATGCGTTATGACTCTGACTATGGTGGCAGTGTGCCTATAAGTGTGTTGGAGTACAAGCAGCTGTGCGGCAGGGCCGGCAGACCGAAATACGACATCTTTGGTGAAGCCATAATTGTGAGCGATTCAAGCGTGAACTCTGATGAACTCTATGACCATTACGTGCTTGGTACTCCAGAGCCACTGCGCTCACAGCTTTCAAGCGACAGCGCCGTGAGGTTCCACCTGCTTTCTGCCATTGCAACGGTACCAGGGATGAAGAAGCCGGAGATCCATGACCTCTTTTTATCCACGCTGTTTGCCCACCAGTATAGAAAAGCGTCGGTGGAGTTGAAGGTCGAGTCGGCGCTGGATTATCTGGAACAGGAAGGCCTGGTCAAGTCGAGGAATGACCGGTACGTGGCGACTGAGTTTGGCAAGCGCACCTCGCTTCTTTACATCGATCCTGTCACGGCAGTGTCGTTCAGAAATGCACTTGAGAGAATGGAACGTAAAGGCGATAGGAAACACACTCTTGGATTCTTGCATCTGATAACATCAAGCGCGGATTTCTATCCCAAGCTATCGCTTCGCAAGAAAGATCATGAAGAGGTTGCACTGCTGCTCGCAGACCGGGGAGATGAACTGCTCTACCCTGTAAAGGAGTACGACTGCACGCGCAGCTTTTGGGCGTTGGCTGAATGGGTGGAAGAGACGAGTGAAAAGTCGCTGAACGACAAGATGGGAGTCGAGCCAGGCGACATGCACAGAATGGTGGAGATAGGGGAATGGCTCCTCTATTCTCTCTACGAGGTGGCCAAGCTATTGAGACGGGAGGATATACTTACAGAACTATATGACCTCCGCAGCCGGATACGGTACGGCGTGAAACAAGAGCTACTACCTCTCGTCGCACTTGAGGGTGTAGGGCGCGTTAGAGCTCGTGCGCTTTATGCTGCAGGCCTTACTGATGTTAAAAAGATTGCTGGGGCTCCACAGACAAAGCTTGCCAGTATCCCGAAGATAGGGGCGGCGGTAGCAGAAAAACTGAAAGAGCAATTAAGGAAAAAGGGACTGGGTAATCAATAGTGATGCTGGACATAGCTAACCTACTGATCTGCGGGACAGTCGTGTCGGCAATATCTTTCTTTGTCGTCTTGCTACTGATGCCTGCTGCCATTCGCTCCCTTACAGCCAAAGGCAGGGTCGTCCCAGATGCACACAAGCGAGGCAAGCCAATGATACCGAGGCCGGCCGGGCCCGTTATCATGACCGGAATCGCAGCTGCAGAAATCGTACTCTTTCTTCTGACTATGGACATTGGAGTACTTGCAGTGGTAGTATCTACTGCGATCGCATTTGTAGTGGGCTATATCGACGACAGCAAGGTGATGCCAGGCTGGTTCAAGCCGCTGGCACTACTTGGAGCTGCGATCCCTTTCATACTACTTGACCTCTATGTCGGTGAGGTGCATAGCGATTTTCTCAACCTAGTGTTTGGCAGGGCGTTCATACCCTTGCTGTACATCCCACTGATTCTTGTTATTATCCCGATCGCCGGGAATACTATCAATTCGATAGATGTACTCAATGGAGTTGCAAGTGGCTTTATTATAGTCGCGACGATCCCGCTGCTGGCGAGCATCGCGATTTTTGGCAGCCACGAAATCTTTCTTGCAGCACTTCCGCTCTTGTTTGGAACTATCGCATTTTACAAATATCACAAGTTCCCAAGCAGGATATTTCCCGGCGACTCAGGCACTCTGTTGCTTGGGACGATGTACGGCTCCCTTGCGATCGCAGGTAATTCTGAAGTAATAGGGGTTGTTGCACTACTGCCCGCGGTTTTGAACTCGTTCTTG
>DATLXY010000214.1:0-3997 GCA_035575335.1 Nitrososphaera sp.
CCAGCCTGGACGGAAGAGACGCAGCTGTTCAGGCAGTATGACTGGTTTGACGAAGACACATTTCTGGACTGCTGCCTCAAGCAGGTTCACAGGAAGTTCCCGGAATGTTACCTTTTCATGGACAAGGCACTGCAGCATCACAAATCAGAGAAGGTGAAGAGATATTTCCATGATCACAAGGACACCCTCTTATGATACCGGTCTGGATGCCTACAGTGCCTCACCGGAGTTCATGGTACTGGAAACATGCTGGCAGTTGTCAAAGGACGTCCTGCTTGTCATGACATACTATGCATCATTTGGTGATTTGAAGATGGGTGGGGAGGGTGGGGAGGAGGAATAGGATAAAGAGGAAGATACGGAGGAGGATATGGCATTACTTTCGGACAAAGCGTTTCCATCTTATTGATATGAGGAAATATCTGACTGAATGGGTGTCAGCTTAATTATGCTACTGGATATCGATAAAATGGATGCAAGGGTTCATATTTAGGGCTTTGGCAACGTCGGATCTTTTACCGCAAAATTCCTCCACATGGGAGGATACAGAGTGGTGGTCGTCAGCGATATCTCTGGCATGATACACGATCCTAATGGCACAGATGTTCCAAGGCTAGTGATGGATATGCGGGGCAAGGACAAGATTGCCGACCTGAAAAAAGAAGGAGAAGGACATGCTGGGTCAAGATGTAGGATCAGGGATAAGAATAGATATTCTAAGTAGATTCAAATATTTTCATACCCTCTGCTGCCCGCGACTCTAAACGATACGCCAGCCAGAAAGCTCCTTGACCACGGTACAAAGCTTGTAGCAGAGGCCGCAAACATTCCAACTTCATCTTCTGCTGACAGGTATCTCAATGAAAATGGCGTCTGATTGTCCCAGACTTTATAGCAAATGCCGCCTGTGTGATTGGATCTTTTGTAGAATACAAAGGTGGAACCGGAAAAGACGCCTTCGACCTCACCGCATGCAAGATATCAAGGAACGTAAAAGGTGTGCTAGCCATGTCCATCATGAAAGAGAAGAGGGGGAAGAGGAGGGGGAGGAGAAGATAAGGAAAAAACGCCAAGGGAACTTGCTATGGAAATGGCCCGGGAGAGAGTGCATCGAGCAATGCTCTTGCGAAAAGGCGCCTTGGCGATAGCCAGAGAAGTATTTACCAGAAAGGACACGTTCGAAGCGATCGCGTGCTAGCACGCGGGATATCAAATGCAATTACTCGCAATCCAAATCCTTAATTCAAGCGGCTACTATAATACGCGCAGGCCAAGCGAGAAAGAAATGCCAAGAGAAATCAAGAGTGTCGGGCACATCAGGTGCGAAAAGTGCAACAAGACATTCGAAAGCAAGAAAAGCCTAAAGAATCATTTGAGCGAAGAGCATGCCTACTAGGGCATACCACTCAAGTCATTGACATTCTGCTACGGTTGTGCGAGAGGTCTGCTCCTCATTTAGGAGCTAGCAATTGTCCGGATTCTTTCGCTTTACGTTATTGTCAGTTTTGGGCTCTGATCCGCGAAACTCTCATCTGTGAGCACTCAACAAACCCGTCTTTGGGCAGAAAAAATAATGGTCGTGTTTATTACTTTTTCATGGATTGTTTCTACCGAATTTTTCTTCGACACTCGTAAATACTCCTAGTCCTTTTTTCTATGAGAAAGTCTGGTATGAATTGGCTTGACGGATACAGTGAACCCAAAGAGCCTCCGGCGGAAGCAGACACGGAGGCGTGCTGTGCGGTGTGTAAGGGCAGTGGAAAATTGAATATGTGGCGGGATGTGGCATGTCCATTTTGCAACGGAACAGGTCAATTTACAAAAGCTGGGGCCAGTTTCGTTCTGTCACATCCATGCCAGTGCGTAAATTCGGATAGGCAGTATTGCCCATTTTGCAACAAAAAGTGCCACCATGGTAGCAACAACAGGCCAAGGCTGGTGATCCTGCGACCGCCCCCGAGTTGATATAACATGATTGTTACGGCGTACAAACTAGAAGAGGGGATTTGCTACAAAGGCGACAGGGAAATTTACGGTTTCTCTAGCAACTCTCCACATAAGTACGGATTCTTTTTATCAATTCTCCAACTCACTCCTCTGGCATTTGAAAGTGTAGGCCACGCTACTGCTCTTAGCCATATGCTGCTTGTAGCAACTTTGTTATGTTGTTAAATCACAGCTGGCAGAACAAGTTGACGCCAGCTAAATTTCATAGCTAAAAATACAGACGGCAATAGATGTATAATCGTATTATGGAATTGAAACCAGTGAGGTTTCTGACAGGCAAAAATGACACCATTGCAGTCGTGGCAACATTACCTTTCTTCTTTTCCCTTTTTTGTTCTTGATTTTTTCAACAGTGCGCTGGCAGTCGATCTCGATATTATCCTTTCAGTTATCCTCAGAACTGCAATAATTACCGCGTTTGTCTTCCTTGTAATACGGTGGATGCGCCACAAGGGTTCGGGTCAGCTGAACATGTATGAACTGTTGATTGTGATAGGTCTCGGGGCTGCCATTGGAGAGCCCATGATATATGTGGAGGAGCTGACCCTGACGCAGAGCTTCGCAGCAATCGTAGTTGTGATCGCGGTATTCAAGCTGATCGACTATCTCACCATAAAGAATAAACGGTTCAGGAGATTCGCAGAGGAAGAACCTGTCCTGCTCGTCAGTGAGGGAGAGTTTGTGGAAGAAGGGCTGGAAAAGACTAGGATTACAAAAGGCGAGCTGGTCGCTCACATGCGCATGAGCGGTATTTGAGATATATCCGAAGTCAAGGAGTCATATCTGGAGATCACCGGCGGCATCTCCTTCATAAAGAGAAAGGAGCCTGAAGCCGAAAGAGTGCATTGATATGTACATATTATACATAGATACATGCTTACAAACGACTATTGACCAATCCTGTCATTACTGATGCTTCTTGTTTTCTCCTTCTGCCTTTTGCTGCTCCTCCTCTTCCTGTTCTTATTGGTCGAACCCTTCTCCAACTATCTATCCAAACTTGACTACATACGGAGACAGGAATACGTAATGATGGTCATTGTCCCCCCCCCCTCCATTGGCAGGACAAACGGGCTGGTAGCGCCCACATCGCCCCTCCCTTAGCAGTTACCAGCGCAAGCTCCCTCCTGAAGCTGACGAGCCAAAGGCCGTCTGTATTGATTTCTTGTTGTTAATGAACTGGGATCTTGCGGACAGGTAGACTGTTGAAAATTTCGCTGCAAATGAGGTTGCGACAAAGACCAGCGCAGGGATGATGAACAGGGGCAGTTTCGAGATACGATTAAAGCTTCTAAATACACGAAGAAAAGGGCCGCGAACATGTCCTTGAGCGGCGTGGACAAGACCCTTGCAGTTGCGTGGCTCTGATTCTGCGACCAGAACTCCCGCAAAGGACGCGTCGGCTGCGACTGATATTCCAAACTGGACCGCAACGAACGCCAGCCCGAATGCGACGCCCAGAATGGCCACTACCGGAACATCAAAGTGATTAGTCCTGAACATAATCTACAAACCTTGGAATCGTTTTCGAACCGATGAACAGCGCTCCACCAATGAATACAAGTAGCAGTCCAACTGAAACTGCGACCTCAGTAATTTCCAGACTGCCGGTTGCGGCGACCGACTGCAATAAAGCAAGAGTTGCAACTATGATAATGTCCTCAAGCACGGTAACCCCCAAAATAAGCGAGGAAACATCTACTTTTGCAATTCCAAATTCTTCCAGTACCCGGGAGAGCACGACGGTGCTTGTGACCGATATGGCCAGCGCGATAAAGAGGCTGTCAAATAACGCCAGCCCCATGAGCTCATCCACGACGAATCAGAGCCCAAAAGTTCCAAGGGCCTTGGAGAAGGCAATCACCATCGCCTTCCTTCCAACCGACCGGAGTTTTGCTATCGGGTACTCGACCTACAACGAACAGGAGCAGTACAATTCCTATCTCTGTGAGAAGATTGAGTATCTCCGGGTGCAGGATAAAGCTGCACG
>DATLXY010000215.1:0-2705 GCA_035575335.1 Nitrososphaera sp.
AAGGGCTCCAAAGGCCCCTATGCTTGGCCACTACATTCGGCGGATGAGTTTTCCTCCACCGGGCTTCCGGGCGTAGGTGAAACTATCTTCCACGTCTTTATAATCTTAAGGCGCTAACCATCCTGTCGGTAGGATCCTCCATGGCCGCGAGTATCCTGGCAGCTTTCTTCTTTTGTGCCAGCCGATACCGATCATCAAAAAGCATTTTTCTGCTCAGCTTTACAAGTGACTTGGCGCTCGCAGCCTTGCTGACTAGGCCAGTCCTTACAAGGTATTTTTCGACTTGGTACTCCAGAGGCGCTATTGATATCGTGGGCTTACCAAGCAGAGCCGCTTCTGCAGTCATTGTCCCTCCGGCGCCAATAAACAATGCTACTGATTTCAACAGTGTAGTGCCATCAACCACATCCTTCAATACCTGCACCTTGTTGCCATAGCGTGCCTCCACATCTGCAATCTGATCCTGGTACCTGCAGAGCACAATAATGCTTGCAGTTGTCCATAACTCATCTACAAAGACATCGATCATTTTTTCGGTGCCGATCTTCTTGTCCGCTATGTACGAAGCCTTGCTCTCTTCTAGCCTTAACAATACCGTTCTTTCACCGTGATCCTGGTCGGGTGTTTCGTCATGCTTGAGCCAAGCGGCTGGATCCAGCGCGTGGTAGCGTACTATATTGTTTTTAGAGATACCATATCTCGTCCATGAGGAAACTGGTATAACCCAGGGGCAGAACAACACGTCCATCAGGGGTATGGTAAGCCTAGCTACGGCCTCGGCATGGGGAGAGTCGTTAAAGCCAATGTTCCTGATGCCTAGGCCAAATGCCACTCGTGAACCCTCCGGCGAGGAAAAAGTAATAGCCACATCCGGTTCAAAACCCTTTACCACTCTTGCTAATTCGTGCGTCCTGCTGGCACTTTGGAGCAGCTTGCCATACCTATCCGCACCACCATGGGATCCAACGATCGTGAGGTCGAGCTTTTTGATCCTTGCCAGTTCGACTGCTTCTCTGTACTGTCTGGAAGTACAGAGCACATCGTGACCAGAGGCGCGAAGACGAGCCACAGCATGCCTGAAAAACATGACCTGCTTTGGGGTCAGGATGTCGAACCAGATCTTCAAGCAACACCTGTATAGAAAGCAAATGGAAAAACCTTTTCTAGACCACTTGTGATACAACGTGGGGATAAACGGGGGAGCTCAGCAGGCACTTTGAGTACAGGGTCTTCATCTTCTGTTGCAGTTTATGGCTTGAGCACAGAAGGATACCGGATAGCTTCCTCGATAGCTATCAAGGGATCAAAGGTATCGCTCATTGACGAGTCTGTCAGGATGGCGATTTCTCTCAAGCCAGATATCGCAAGAACCTATCCTGATGTAGGCTCACTGGTGGAGGATGAACCCCTGCTTGATCTAGAGCCGGTTGACGTTGCTGTGAGCAACGCGTCGTACGTCTACTTTGCCCCCCGCGTGAGAAAGGTTGGCACCGATGTAAAAGGCGATGTGACCACCAAGTTCAAGGATGCGATCAGGGCCCTCAAGCGTGACGCGTCAGTAGTTTACATGTTGCCGACCGGTGTTGGCGGCAACAATGAAAACATTGCGCTAATCGAGCACATGACAGGAATGACTGTGGAAAAAGACGTATCTTACTATTACCTCCCAATGAGCGCTTTGACGAGCAGTGGATCTGAAATTATGATAGGGTCAGTCAAGTCGAAGCAGGACGCTAATCTTTCTAGGATGCTCCACGATCCTGACACAAGACGCAAAGTCTCTTTTGTCGATGTCAATTCTGCGGAATTGACGCATGTTATAAGGACCTTAAGCCACTACACTGGGTTAGCGAGCATACTTGAAATCTGTAAGAAGGCAGCGGATAGCAACATTGGCATGGATCTAATCCGCGGCTCCTTTGCCGACCTTTACATTGACGATGTAGCTAGCGGGCTTTATGACCTCCGCATGATCGGATCATCTCTTGACGGTGCTGGCCCTCTCCTGTATCTGGTCAACGGAAGCGTAAAGGGGGTCGAAGGTTATGTCAAGTATCTTATTGACCAGATCCGCTCGACGCTGAAAAAGCGCGAACTCAAGGCAAGTAGAACCAAGGTTGCCATCGCTTGGACGCTCGACCCGCACGAAATGAGAGGAGACAAGATAGAGCTCTTGTCCACGCTTGAGACAAAGGTCAAGGACTACATCGGGGATGTCGAAAGACATCAGGGCCCTGCTTTTGACCTGTACCATACTGACAAGACGACAGTTGTTGTAGCCTGCTCCAAGGCAGATTATGAAAGAGTGGTGTCAAAGAATTTAACAAACCAGGATTTTATCATAATTAAGGCAAACCCTCTATGCGAAACACTGTAGTAGTATGCCTCTGCTTTTCTGGTGTCGTTAGCCAAGAATCAGAACAGACCGTTCCCTGGACGAGTATCAGGTGGAGGTACGCGCACACCATTCTTTTTTCGAAAAATTGCTAAAAGAATTAGCTATCTTTGGATTCCGTTGCATAACAAGATCCAGTCGGATCTAAAGTAAATTTATCTGATGGAGAGTTAGGGGACTAAAGAAAACCCCGCACAATCTTTAGAGGTGGGATGAATTTGGTTCCAGTCAATGAATCATCTCCTCTTCCCCCCACCTCCCCACCCAACCACTCTCCAGCCAGAGTGCCTGAGACATTAAATAATAGCAG
>DATLXY010000216.1:0-2765 GCA_035575335.1 Nitrososphaera sp.
TGATCTGTTGCTGTTGACAAGGACATCCGCGTCAACAGGATTTGCAGGCTCTCCTAGACGCGATGCAAAGACAGCTGATATTGCAATAACGATTCCGACGCCTATCCCTATGGCCAAGCTTGTAGCATTGATGTTCAACTGGGACGGCACTACTATCCCTCTCATGCTTTTGAGCTTATCTCAATGCGGTCAAGAAAGCTCAATAGACAGGACGTCACGGAAGATAGTGACGTAACAAGATGTCCAATGGCATCTGTTCAGTTGGCCCTACTCCTTTCTGTCTATCACGGGTCCATTCCAGCGGATAATGTCGGTCAGTTTCATTCTGATGTTGTCATATTCTATAGCCAACGACGCCAACCTCTTATGCTCCATGTCCACGGACGGCGTATCTGGATGCGTGCTGCATCCCGATGTCATCATAGCCATCAGTTATCTCGCAGCATGCATTTCGTTTGTCGGCGCAATACTATTGCTTGTACAGAATAAGAAAGGGCTGTATTGTATAGCCGCAGGCATCTCTGGATGGATAGTTCTATCGTTGTCCGCGCAGGGCGTTACGGCGCTGGCACTGGTAGCATTTCCTCTTGCATTCGGGTTTGGGCCAGGGTGGGCAAAGATCAGTCATGAGAAAGACGTCGATCAGTTCCAGAACCCAGTCCAATAAAGACATGGCAGTTTGGGTAAAACCTCAAAAGTAGCAAAGGCTGTACATAAGTAGATGCGCGCCCTGCCGATCCTCTTTGTCGTATCTTGCTTGGCAGCGAGCGCGGTTGGCCAGGCTTCCGCCTGCGAGGTGTTATCGCTTCCAACAGTCCAAGAGGCGGCTGACAGTTCATCAATAATATTTTCTGGTAAAGTAGCAGAGTTCAAGACGATACTTATGAGCGATAGTATGCAAGATATGCGCGCCGCGCTGTTTGAAGTAGACGAGTACTGGAAAAGCGACGCGGAACACTACAGACAGCTTGTGGTGTTTACGGCGATAGACCACAGAGCGTGCGGCTATGACTTTGAAGAAGGCAAGAGCTATTTAGTGTACGCCCATACTCGCGACGACGGCTTGCTGCGCACCAGCATCGGGACGCGGACGATGCCTATCGAAAACGCTCAAGACGACTTGGCTTTTCTCGAGCAGGGTACTGCGCCTGCCCAGCAAGGGAGCTGGGAGGAGCAACTGGAAGCGATACCACTGCAGCCAGAGGTCAAGCCTAGCAATACAGTAATTGAAACGAATAACGCGATACTGCTTGTCGGCTCGGGCACAGCCATCGCAGGTCTGGCCGCGTTCTTTTCCTTGAGAAGACTAAAAGATGGCAACCGTGCGCGCAACTAGATCGTAGCAGGTTCGCTATAACTCACACTTTTCGTTTTTCATTTCTATACGACTGAACTTCTTCTAGGATCTCTTTGTCAGTCATTTTCAAGCTTTTTTTATCCATGATTTTCAATAACTGTTCCCACTCTCTTTTGGCATCATCTAAATCAAGTTTTTTCATGATTATGGTGTCCCCCTTTCCGAACACCAGAAACTTTGTTTTCGGTTTTATCTTGAGATTTTCCCTTATCTCTTGTGGTATTACCACTTGGCCCTTTTCGCTAATGGTAGTAACTTCAGGTTCTTGTGTCATTGGTTTTACTGGTAAGAATAGTTTACATTATTACTATATTTACATATGGTAAGCAAAGATTATAAGTATGCGTAGCATACTTGCATACCATGATTGTAAAAAAGACTGTCGCAATTCATCCTGTAATGGACAGCTTTGTACGAAAAATGTGGGCTATTCTGATTGAGAACGGTTATGACGCAAGTTATTCAACAGCGCTGAATTACATGCTATTGGGACACATCCGAAGCGTACAGGAAAGGGGACTCGATGAAGTCGTTGTACACGACCTTAACGATTTCCTGAGAGACGAAAAAACGATAAGCGAGCTCGACCTTGCAGATTATGTAGACAAGATAGCTGTAATTCGCAAGACAAAAAGGAAATGAGCGAGGATCGAGAATCTGTCCCGAGTTGTTCTCGATACAAATGTCCTCATAAGCGCGATAATATCCGCGTGAGCATCTAGAAGGCTTTTAAGACTTGGAATAGCAGGTAGGTTTTCAATATTAACATCCAGCCATATTTTGCACGAGTTTGCTTCTGTCCTTGCGAGGCCCAAATTCAACCTTGCGTCAGGAGACATAGAAAATGCGATTAGATTGCTGACATGGATTGCAGAAGTGATCGATGTTAAATCCAATTTTCAAGTAGTAAGAGAAGATCCTGATGACGACATGATTTTGAATGTAGCGATAGACGGCAGAGCAGAGTTCATTGTTTCTGGAGACGACCACTTGCTTAAACTAGCAAGTTTTAGAGGAATAAAAATAATATCAGTAAAGGAAATGCTCGAATTATTGGATTGATTTACTTGTCCACTCTCAGGTCGTCGAGCAGCCCTTCGATGTTCGTTATCGGCTTTCCGTTGCCGTCCGCTATCTGCTGCCTCGCCGGCGGGCTCTCCAGATAGTTTGGAATCCTCGCGCTTATCCTTTCTTGATAAGTAGGTATGTGCTCGTTCTGATAGAACACGCCTATAGGTATCTTGTCGCCCCACTCGTTTGACTTTTCAATGACCTGCGCCATCTTGGCATTCACTTCCGCCGGGTCGCGAACAATGCCGTCATAGCCGGCCTCTTCCATTTTATAGATGCGCGGCATCGTCCTCTTGGTCGTCGGGTCGATGTTGTCAAGCCCCTGGAACCACTCTTT
>DATLXY010000217.1:0-3808 GCA_035575335.1 Nitrososphaera sp.
AGAGGATCATGCAGGAAGAGATAGAGCACGAGGCGTGGTTCATCGAGCTCCTGTCAAAGAGACCTTCGGGGCACTTTAGGAGAAAGTTCGCAGGCCAGTCCCCACACACAGGGCAGCAGGGAAGCCTGATACACCTGTAAATACAATTTTTATATCGTTAATTTTCTTTTTTCCTCTGTGAACGAGGGCTACGTACCAGTCTGCAAAAGCGATGAGCTCAAAGATAATTCCATGCGGGTTTTCAGGATTGGTATGGTTGACGTGGTGGTCGGACGGCGCAACGGCAGGCTCTTTGCGTTCGACAATACATGTCCGCACAGAGGGGCGTCACTATCAAAAGGTGAGTTGAACGGAGACAACATTGTATGCTACATGCACAAATATGAATACAACGTCTTCACTGGCAAGCTGGAAAACATGGCTTCCTGGAAGAAAGAAGAAACATGGGCAGAGCAGAACCCCGAGTGGCGTAAGTCCGGTGATCTCATATTGTACGAAATAAAGGAGAACGGCGGGACTGTGTACGTCCGGAAGCAGGATAAATGACGACCGTCGTGCTCTTCCTAACGCTATAAATTTCCAGCTACAACCGGAACTCGGTACAACATGTTTATTCTGACATGATATTATTCCTGTCCGCGGTTCGTCACATCTTTCCTGTCGCAGGTGGCTCTTTCCTCCACAACTGTTTCGGTCATCGGCGCGACGTTCGGCAGCGTCTCTTCTCTCGCCTGTGATCTATAGGATTACAGCTAGTTCATGTAATGCCTGCAGATATTGCTAATATTGATCCACCAGTAGGTTCAAGTTCGCAAGCAAGTCGGATCTTTTCTCTTCCTTCCATATTGCGTTTTCCTAACGGGAAATGTTTCCCAACTCCGCAATCGAATCTATGCTGTTTCTATGCGCAAATAGGAGAGATGAAGTGAATGTGGCATTATGGAACTTGAATCAACCATGACATCCCGTCTTACTCCTAACAAAGGCCATAGCTTGAGGGCAAAGCGCTTAAGTAAGAGTCGCAGGTTACACGGTATTATGACTAATACTGGATATGCTCACCCAGAGGTTCTCTGCGAGACAGACTGGGTTGCAAACAATTTGAACAACACAAACATTCGAATTTTGGAAGTAGACTATGATCCTGAGAATGCCTATCGGCAGGGGCACATACCCGGCGCACACCTTGTATGGTGGAGAAAGGACATCAACGACCCAGTCAGGCGGGATATCATTAACAAGCAGCAGTTTGAAGCTCTGATGAGCAGAGTAGGCGCCACCCCCGATACTGAGGTGGTGCTATATGGTGACTTTCACAACTGGTTCGCTGCCTTTGCATTCTGGGTGTTTCAGTACTATGGTCACCGTAAGACAAAGATTATGAACGGCGGCAGGAAAAAGTGGGAGCTTGAAAAGCGTGAATACACGAAGGATGAGCCCACTGTACAGCCTACGAAGTACGTAGCAAGTCCTCCGGATGAAGGCGTTCGTGCTTACATGGCTGACGTAAGACGTGCAATAGAGAAGGCCGAGCAGACAGTGCTGGTTGATGTCAGATCTCCAAAAGAGTTTAGCGGTGAAATTACGGCTCCGCCAGAGTATCCAAATGAGCACGCCCAGCGCGGGGGTCACATTCCAGGCGCAAAGAACATCCCTTGGGCACAGGCAGTCAATGATGCTGACGGCACTTTCAAGAGCGCCGAGGAGTTAAGAGCTCTGTATGAGGGAAAAGGTGTGACTCCTGACAAGCACGTCATAGCATACTGCAGGATTGGCGAACGCTCATCTCACACCTGGTTCGTACTGAAGTACTTGCTAGGGTACCCTTCGGTTCGCAACTATGACGGTTCGTGGACGGAATGGGGTAACATGATTGGAAATCCAATAGAGAAATAGCACATACTTCTATCAGTTTATTTTTCTTTTAATTATCATTTCCTACACACGTAGCGCTGCGGTGTTTTCTACACTACTTTTTGCTTTCGCCCTGTTTTAGTTTTTGTTGCTAATTAATGGATTCACAGGCGCACAATATTTCCGTGAGGAAATGCGTTTCTCAAAGCCTGTTATTAATGAGAGCAAGCGATAAAGAAATAAGTCGTTTGTTTCCTGTTGTCAATGATGCAACAGGGAGACCTTGTGAAGAAGGGACAGTTTTACTTCATCTACGACCGCAGCCCAAACCTTGTGCTTGAGGACAAGACCAAGAGGGGTCTTGAAGTTCGGGAGCGAGTAGTCGACGAAAAGTACGGGGTAGAGGTCGACAGGGGCGTAATCCATGACATTGACGGCATCGGTCACAAGGTGGGTATCCGGTGGTATTTTCCGCGAGCAAAATATACAGTTGATGATGTCATAAAAATTGGGGAGGAGCTTGAGGCAAGATATAAAGCGATTAGGGATGTCACATGCCCGGATGATTACTAGCCTACATAATAGGAGAATTAGAGGTCGTCTACTATTTCTTGGTGAAGCCGATGATATGATGGACTATTGTGTAATTGCTGGAAAGATTCGTTTTTATTTCTAACATACTTCAGCTAGCCTTGTCAGGCTTTGCATGCCACTATTGTGGACGTGCATGGGCCTCTCTTGATTATTGCGATAAACTTCTCTGAAAGTGTTGCCGTTCTCAAATCTTATTGTAGTAGTTTTCAGTACCACGATTAAAATGAGGTTGACTGGCGGGTTTCGCCTTGCCGCAATCCTCTCAGTATTGCGTTCGTTCCTATGCCGTATTCTCTAATGGAGAAAACCGTAACCCTTTTAGGAGATGTAAAGGTTAACTAGGTCAATGTCTGCCTTGCTCAAGGACAGAGTCTGGACAATGCTATCTGAAGTCGCTAAGAGAGGCGTCTATCCTCTGCATGGAAACAAACTGGGAATTTACAGGATCCCAATTGATGTCACAGAGAAATCCGAAATATCGAGCATTATGAACGACCTCCGCAGCTCGGGATTCAAGGTGGATACGCATGCAGACAGAATCTATGTTACCCACAACTGGACAGAAAGGGGACAAGACCCCATCACAGGAGAAGAACTTTCCGCCAATCTTAGTATTACTGTTGAAATAGTGACCGGAGAGGTCGTTGATCTCATTTACCAGATTAGACAGCTTGAATACTTTGGTGATCCATATTGGATTAAGAACTACCGGCAAAAGGCAGACCATAACGCCAAGATGGTCATTGACACTATTATCCGAAATACCAAGATAGGCGACAAGTTACTCGCCCATTGGCAAAAGGCAGAAAAGCTGACGTTGGAACAAGCAATCAAGAAGCTGGAGGAGCTTACACCGCTTGCTAAGAACCCGAAGCCTCGCAGTGCGACCGCAAGGCCACCAGCGGCAGCGTCTGCAGCGCCTAAGCCTGCCTCAGCGGCTCAGCAGATGCCTCCACCAGCAGCCCAAACAGCACCAGCAGCAGGCGGGGCAGGTCCCACCACAATTTCCTTAACCGGCACGGGCACGGGCTACGGAAAGGTTGAAGGGCCGATTGACCCGAAATTCAAGGAAAAGCGGCAGCCGGTGGGTACATACCAGGGAATCAAGGTATGGGGACCGTACGATGCGCCCGGCCAGCTTGGCATATGGGGCGAGAATGTGTGTGTCGATTTCGATATCTGCGTTGCAGATGGTGCCTGCATCGAGGCGTGCCCTGTTAACGTCTACGAATGGCTGCAGACACCGGGGCACCCTGCTTCCGACAAGAAACCCTTCATGATCCGGGAAAAGGACTGCATATTCTGCATAGCGTGCGAGAATGTGTGCCCACCACAGGCTATAAAGATATTCAAGAAAGGC
>DATLXY010000218.1:0-6451 GCA_035575335.1 Nitrososphaera sp.
ACGCCGAACTGGCCCGTCACATGTGCAATTTCGCTCATCAGGGTAAGCTCATTTGTAATTTTTTCACTCATCATCTTCATTACTGCCGCTTGACCACCATCGTTGTACGCCCTGCGGTAGCCGTCATATCCGCAGAATAGCTCGTCGCAGCCGTTCGCGCTCAGGATCAAGTCGGAGCCGTTTTGCTTTGCAAGCTTGCCGATGTAGTGGTACGCTATGCAGTTTTCGATATGAGAGGTATTTTTGCATCTTATCATCTGTCTGACTTGAGTTAGGTTTTTCTTGAAATCCTGATAATCGATTTCCAGAACCTTGTGATTCATGCCCATTTTTGAAGCGATACTCCGTGCAAATCCAATGTCATGTGACCCGGGAAAGCCCACTGTCAGCAGCATGACCTCTTTGCCAAGGTCGAGACATATCTTGGCTAGCAGTGAGCTGTCCACTCCTCCAGAAAAAGCAACCGTTACTCTAGTTTCTGGGACGCTATCCGAGACAGCATCGTAAAGGGCATCCCTCAGAGCAGACAACAACATGTATCTACATCTTTGCTTTTTGACAGGCCCAGATAAATGCAAAACCTACGCGATGCTCTTGCACAACTGACCAATCCACGCGTGTCTTGTCGACTGTTGGTTACAAAATTTCATCTCGACAAACATGTTGTACAACGAAGCCTTCAGGAATATCTCCTTTACCATGTTCCTCCGGTAATTACTTGCCATCATATATATTCACCAAACAACATCCTCTTTTTCTTCATGGCATAACAGAGAACACGGATTCTGCAATCCACCTGTGACTACAGCTGATGCTAGCTTATCACCTGCCAAAATCAGGATGCAGGGTATCATTGACTGTTCCTTGTAAAGTGTGTGTACCACTCACCCTCCATATGGCTTTAGCCCGCGTCTGTACGGTTTTCTCCCGCCCGCCCCCATTCGATCCCGACTTGATGTAGAACTAGTCGCTTTCTGAGGTACCGCCACCGAGCTTGATGTCCTGCATCGACATCAGCAGCTTTTCCTTGACTGTCCTGACGAACGTGTAGCATCTGCTGTGCGGTGTGTACCTGTTTCAAGCAATACTTCTCTTATCGAACAGCCTAGCCGCAATACCGAGAATAGGTACATGACCAAGAACTATGTCTTCAATGGCGTGTGCGAGCAGTGGAATATACGGTACTACTACTACCACGTGGTGTCTTGTTGTTAAACCCATTTTATCATCGGTGACAACAGCCTACCCAGTCCACGTTGTTACAATACATACCTGCCCCTACACTCTTTCGTTGATATCCAGAGCGTAAGCGCGACCTCTTTAAACAAGTTTCCATTCTGACCGAGATAACAAGAGGCATCATGTGGCCGCACATGCTGCACTGCATCCTCTTCGGACACCACAAGTTCCGGTAGTAAGGTAGCAAGAGCTTGCTCCAGGTCACGCCTTTAGATGTTACTAGATGCAGCGAGCGCATGCTTGGTGACCAATCTGCAACTATTATCTTCGAGAGGATACGTATATGATCAAACCCTTTTCTTCTTGCAACATTGACTTATGCATAGATGCATGCAAAATTTTCAGATAGACTGCCAGAGTGAGAAGTAGGATTATCCTGCAGTCAGATTTTCAACTACTACTATTATACTTACAAAATGACGCTTTCAGCGGTACTGCCAAGGCATGTGATGCAGTTATTATCCTAGTGCCATCATAGGCATCTGTTGACAATGCTGTAGGGCACATGCGGCTGGATCTCCCAAGAATGGGTAGAAGCATTTTATCCGAACAGCATAATCGCCAAGCTCCAGTTTTATTGACGCGTGTTTAATTCTGTGGAAGTTGACTCGTCATTTTACCGACCCTCCAATTGGGTTTCTAGCAAGGCCGATTGTCACGGCCAGAACGCACTCATATGTACGGTGACATGGGCGCGGGGAACCGGTTTGGTATGACTATACGTACACTGAAGAAGAGTTACGGCCCTCGCTTGCAGAGGTTGCAAACCTAGAGTAAAAAGCCCCTGTGGTCTAGGCATATTTCAACAACCACTACCATGCCAATGCCCCTGACAACTGGCTCCAGCTGCTATAGATGAGTGACGAGCTGATCGAAACACAAAAGAAAGTCATGGCTCGTTCGAAGCGCTATAGACGCAGAAAGGCGACTACCGAAAAAAACTAACCTACCTTTTCACTTTCTGAGCGCCCTCATGAGCAAGGATTTTGCTCTATGCACGCCGGGTATGGTAAAGTCCTTTGCGATCACAACAGGGCAGTTAAGCTGGTCAAGCATTGCCAAAAAGTCCGGGTTGTGGAAAGTCGAATATCCGCCGACAGATGCGCCCATTATGACAATGTCCTGCTGGAGCGAGTTTATCGCAGATAGTATGGTGTGAGCCGACCTAGAGCTCGTATCTGATGTCAGCTGCACCTCCTTCAGCTTTATCCCAAGCTGAGACAGGTATTCATGCCGCATTGTGACGCTGTGCTTCTCCTCGCCTCTTTCTCGTCCTCCTTTGATTATAGAAATCAGGTTGACATTGAAGCGCCCAGAGTGTTCAAGCCAACTTGTTGCCTTTAGAACCATGTCTGAATGCTCTCCGCCATCATAGACCACGACCATGTTCTTCTTTTCCGCCGCTGGGTGTACCTGCGCGTCAAGATCCATGTCTGTTCGTTCATGTTCGGGCTCTAGATCCAGAGAGTCGTTCTCCGCACTTATCGCCAGCATCCTGCATGTTATGAGACTCATCAGTTTTTTGTCGCGGCGGATCGACTCAAAATCAGTAACAAAAAGGTCGATCTTTTGTTCCTCTATGGTGGCCAGAATGGCTTCAGTTGCGTCATGCGAAACCCTGACTAGGTAGTGGTTTGGGATATTCTCTCTGGCGAGCATCTTTTCAAGGAAATCAAAGGATCTCCTTGCAGCGTCGGCAAATGCTGCGCCAGCAGAGAGCGGCGTCTGGTGAGGAACTGTTATCACGCGCAGGACGTTCACCTCACCGGCCGTCTCCTTTGCTATCCTTATGGCATATTTCAAGAGCCTGTCGGGGTTTTCCGGCGAATACGGGATGAGTATGCGGTAGTCTCTCCTTTTCAGATCGCCCCCGGATGTCACTATTGGGGCATAATGTTGAATCTCTTGCTTGAAGGTGTACATGCGGTAAAGGACAAATCCAACCAAGATCCAGAGGACGGTTATGCCCCAGCTGAGGGGCTGGGTTAGAAGCAGGTAAAGCGCGAGTCCAAGCTTCAAAAAGATACCAACAATGGGTATTACTGGGAACATGGGGATCTTGAAGCCGTACGACAGCTTGTCGCCATATATCCTGCGTATTGTGATCACAGCAACGTTAACTTGGATAAACAAGAGCAAGAATATGACACCAGCAGCTACCGCAATGTCAGCAAGTGGAAATGCATATCCTACAAAAGCCATGATTATTCCAGAGACTGCTATTGCAATATGAGGCGTCTTGTTCTTGGGATGGATCAGACCCAACCGGTGCGGCAAGTTGTAATGTCTTCCCATCGCAAACGCGACCCTAGCCGAAGAAAAGATGGTGGCGTTAAGGGCAGCTAGCGTAGAAACCATGCCGCCCGCTAGTACGATGAACGCGCCGTAAGGAACAAACATCTCAGCAGCAGCCAGGATGCCAAGCTCGCCTTCATTACCAATAAACTGCCATGATGTAACATCTTCAGGAAATATCGCACCTACCGATACAAAAGCGACTAGGCAGTACAGTATGACCACAATTGCGAGGGAAATGAAAATCGCTCTTGGAATGTTCTTTTTCGGGTTCTTGACTTCTTCACCTGTCTGGACAATGATCTCGTATCCTTCAAATGCAATGAAAGTAAGGCCCATTGCCGCAACGAGGCCGGCCACTCCGGTCGGCATAAAGTCCTCAAAGTTGGCGATCCACGCCGGATTATTGTACATTGTCCAGAGACCTCCGCCTATCAGCGCAAGAATAGTGCCGAGCTGAACAACCGTGACTATGGTACCAGCCTTGCCAGCTTCAGACGTCCCTTTGATGTTGATGTATGTAAATGCTACAATTGACGCAACTGCTATTACCTTATAAAACGGTATGATGCCAAACGGCGACTCCTCTGAAAGTATGCCTGCCATGCTCGGGCCAATCAGGTAATCCATGAACGTCCCAAAGCCAACGGCATACAGGCTCCCAGCTATGATATGAGCAAACCATGCCATCCATCCACTAATAAATGCGTTTGGACGTGGGAGGCCCTTCCTTATCCAAAGATATCCTCCGCCAGCCTCGGGCATGGCCGAGCCAAGCTCGGCGTATGCCATGGCAGTAAATAGCGTTATTATGGCATTAAGTATGAAGGCGATAATCACGGCATCTCCCGCGAGACCTATGGCCGGGCCTGTCAGTACGAAAATAGAGCCTCCTATCATACTGGCGATGCCTATCATAATGATATCTGTAAGGCCTAAAGTGCGCACAAGTTGGTGCAGGTTCGGCTGTTCAGGCGGAGGGCGCGGGGACTCTGGCCCTGAAGAGACCGACAAACGACATAGAGCGTCTTGCTAAAGATATAAACCTTGGGTACACCTTTTTTCGACACGCGGATGCTGAGTTTAATATGCGCCGGTATCTTGTAGCTTTGGTTATAGCAGCCTGTGACATTCGTCTGCATTATGTATGTATGCTTTCCTCCCAAGTATCTGAAAAAACAAAATGATAGCAAAATTGGTTGCCCCTTCCAGCCTGCTTAAAAGCATTAAAATCTGATGTAAGTCGCATAATAGTGCGTGCTAGTCCGCATGGTAAAGGGTCCCGCCACCGTGGTTGTGTACGGGGAATGCGGCGTCTTAGGAAGCAGCGTATCAGACAGAACGGTTAACGTTAGACCCGGCAAAGCACTACCCTTCGAACCGCTCAAAGGTTGCAGGCTGCGCGTCAAGCTAAGCCGGGGAGGTAAGATGTGGTTGGCCCTGCCCGAAGAGGCAGGAGTGTCTATGTGGCATGATGTGGCCCGTCATGTGTTTGCAATGCGAAGCAACAACAATAACACAAAAGTCACCATGGTGGTAATGATTGCTGGAGACTCTGACACGGGCAAGTCAACTCTTGCCACATACCTCTCAAACGTGGCCCTCAGGAACGGGGTAAGACCATGCATCATAGATGGAGATATTGGCCAAGGGGACCTTGCGCCACCGACAGCAATCGGGGCTGCGGTGATCTCAAAGCCCTTGACGGATTTAAGGGATGCCTGCGCAACCTTGTACGAATTCATTGGCAACACTTCGCCGGTAGGCTTCGAGCACCTTGTCATAAAAAAGCTGAAATCAATTCTTCAGCGAACTATGCTGCTTGGTGACATCTGCATCGTCAACACAGACGGATATGCAAGTGGTTGCGGAGTCCAGTACAAGCTGATGCTGGCGAATGCGATAAAGCCCGACATGATCGTATGTCTTGATAATTCAACTCTTGTCAATGCGTTCAAGGGAGATCCTTGGAAGGTAATATCGGCCAGAGCAAGCAACCAAGTGGCAAAAACTGGGCTTGAGCGCAGAAGCCGCAGGTTGGACCAGTTCCTAAGACATGTTGGTAGTGGATTGATTTCTGCAGATCTATCTCTTCTCAAATTCGTTTACATGGATAGGATCTTTTCACCATCATTCCTGGACGATCCACCAATTCTACAACTAGAACCGGAGAACATGACGAGGATGTTTGTAGGTCTGGGATCAAGTGGTCTAGTGGCCGGATTTGGCATCATTATGGGCGTTAGATCCGGGAAAATTGACATCCAGACAGACGTGGCACATTTTGACACGATCTATCTCAGCAACATACGGCTGGGGCGTGGTATGCCTGTTGAAATCAGGATAGCATGAACACAGGGTCAGCAAGTCCAAGGGACCTAAATGCATCAAGTCTCTGCCTGCAGGCATAACACTTGCCACAGTGGGTCGCGCCCTCACTGTGGCAGCTCCATGTATGTTCTATTGGGACCTTGAGCTTGATAGCGAGCATGATAATCTCTTTTCTGTTCTTCTTTGCAAGAGGGAGCACTATCTTGTATGCATGGCCGTTACACAGTAGGCACCCCTCTTTGAACAACGTGTTAAGCTTCCGAATAAAGCTGCTTGATGCGTCCCTGAAGAACTTGATATCATGTGAGTTGTGACCCCCGACGATCCACTTTATATCAAGATACTCTGCATAGTGAGCGGCTATCGAATAGAACATCAAGTTCCTTGCAGGCACGTACGACGACCAGAGAGACTGTGGATCATGTTTTTTCAACTGGCCGTTGTAAAAATCAGACGCCTCCTTTACGAAAGGCAGGTCTACGGTGATCAGTTCTGTTATTCCCGCGCTTCCTACCAGCTTGGTTGTAGAGCGCTTTTCCTGTTCAAGTCTACCATAATAGTTGAACGTGATTCCGAAAACATCCGA
>DATLXY010000219.1:0-6102 GCA_035575335.1 Nitrososphaera sp.
CCAACCGCGGCGAGTATATACGCGATAAATGGAAGAAGAAGAGGAGAGGCTTTATCAAGATGCACGTGGCTGTCGACACAAGGACAAAGAAGATAGTCTCGATGAAAGTAACAAATGAGGAGAGGATGTTTCTGACGGCAGACAGACGTCAAGAAATGGAAAAAGAAACACGGCTACCGAATGCGATGGATTGCTGAATCAGCATTCTACTCCATAAAGCGGACGTTTGGTGAATATGTAAGATCTGTCAGGTGGAAGAGCGTCGTAAACCAACTGTTCCTGAAAGCGTCTGCCTACAACAACACGTTTCTGAGCACGGCGGCGTAGAATAGGCTGCGATCAAAGTTCACGCATGGTCTAGTTATTCAACAGACCACTAAAAACAAAATGCTTTTATTGATATGCCATTCCATGTACGACCAATAAGAGGGATCGATGCTAGTTGGTTCTAGAGGTTAAGAGACCCCGTCCAATGTGGGAGATTCTTTTTTCAACTCACCATACCGACGTCGGCTTACTCTACATCTACTTGTCTTTGGTCGCGTTCATAATAGGCGGTGCACTAGCCCTATCCATACGCACGGAATTATTCTGGCCCGGTACCGGAAATATAATTCCGGACCCTAACACTTTCCACAGGATATTCACAGTACATGGAACTACGATGCTCTTCTTGTGGGCTGTGCCATTTGCTTCTGGCGTTGGCAACTATTTGATCCCGATTATGGTTAGATACAAGGACATGGCTTGGCCGAAGCTCAACGCAGTTGCGTTCTGGATGATCCCGCCCGGCTTTGCTCTTATTTGGCTTGGTTTTGCAGACCTTAGCTGGAACGCTTACCCGCCATACTCGATCATCAGGGCGCCAGGACCTGCAGCAGAAATGTGGATTTTCGGTTTGAAGATACTCGGCATCTCTTCAATTCTAGGAGCCATTAACTTCATAGTTACTATACTCAAGATGAAACATCCTGATCTCCCACTGATGAAGACTCCTCTGTTTGTCTGGGCGACGTTGGTAACCTCGATAATGATACTCGTCGCTATGCCGA
This sequence comes from Nitrososphaera sp., assembly GCA_035575335.1. Classification (GTDB taxonomy): domain Archaea; phylum Thermoproteota; class Nitrososphaeria; order Nitrososphaerales; family Nitrososphaeraceae; genus Nitrososphaera. The sequence continues at coordinate 1,053 of DATLXY010000219.1, forward strand.
CCTTTGCAGCCGCGCTGATCATGCTGTACACTGACAGGCTTGGCGTTTCTGGATTCTTCAATCCCGCAATGGGAGGAGATCCTATAGCCTACCAACACCTGTTCTGGTTCACGTTCCACCCTGAAGTGTACATATTCATGATACCTGCCATAGGCATTGCCTACGAGATCATACCCAAGTTCTCGAGGAAGCCTATCTTTAGCTATCAATCCGGGGTTACAGCCTTTGTGCTGCTAGGCATAGTCGGCTTTGCATCTTGGGCACATCACATGTACGCAACAGGTATGAGCTTTACCGAGAAGACTGTATTCATGGTAGGAACACTTGCAGCGGTGCCGGCTTCTGCTATGCACATCTTTAACTGGATTGCCACAATGTGGGGCGGCAGGATTAGGTTCTCTGCACCAATGTCGTTCGTCGTTGGAGGGATAGTACTGTTCTTCTACGCGGGAGCTGGAGGTGTTGTCAACAGCGCCATGCCGCTGGACTTCCTAACACATGACAGTTACTGGGTAGTCGGACACATGCACCTGTTCCTGATGGGTATGATAACCTTCGCCTTCATTGGTTTCATCTTCTACCTGTTCCCGATCATAACAGGTAGGATGTACAATGAAAAGGCTGCAATGGTGCAGTTCTGGCTTATGTTCGTAGGCGTCTCCCTGATCTTCCTTACACAGCACATACTCGGTCTCTATGGACAACCTAGACGTACCTTCGACTACGTGCCTGTACAGCCGCTGATAATACTAAACCAGCTATCGACTGTCGGTGCATGGATAACCGGAGCAGGAGCGATACTGTTCGTGTGGAACCTGATCAGAAGCGCGTACGCAGGAAAGCCCGCCAAGATGGAAGACCCGTTCCAGATTGGGGAGCAGTACTACGACTACAGGCGCCGAGAACCACACCACTAATTATATAGGAGAATGAGAAATGTCGCACGACGAACATGGACGCGAAAATGAACCAATAATTCTGACCTCTGGTCGACGCATGGGCAAGGGGTTGATCATCATAGTCGTTACTATGGCAATAGGAGCTGCAATACTCATCCCATCCTTTGATGCAATGTTTTCCACCCCTCCACCTGTGACCCAGATACGTGTTGAAAGGCCAGCCCAGTCGACTGAGCAACCTCCTGCGCCTGTGGTGGGAACCACGACAATCGTGATCTTGGCTGGTAGCGCAACACAGGGAAACCGTGACTATGACCCGGATAACGCAGATGTGCCTCTTGGCAACAAGATCGTATGGGATAACCAGGATGCTGTGCCGCATACCGCAACATCCGGTACCGGACCAGATGACCCCGCTTCGGGAGACCTATTTGACACCAGCATTATCATGAATGGCGAGAGTTCAGATCCTATTGAGCTGGAGAACATAAGCGAAGGTGATGTCATCGATTACTATTGCGTAGTCCATCCATACATGCACGGCACCATCACCATTGTTGCCCCTGAAGGAGGAGCGAGTGGCAGCGATGCCGCTGGCGCTGCAGCGGGACCCACAATAACAATCCCCTCAGGAGCAGCAGTTCAAGGAAGCACGGCATATGAGCCTGCAGAGCTGACCGCAAATGCAGGTGCAATCATCACCGTTGTAAATGAGGACAGTGTTCCTCACACAGTCACATCCGGAACTTCCAACAGCGATCCCGAAAAGGGTAAGCTATTTGACACAAGCATAATCAACGCAGGAGAATCCCACACAATATCACTGGAAGGTGTAGCTCCCGGCCAATATGACTACTTCTGCATAGTGCATGAGTATATGAAGGGCGTGCTCATAGTACAATAGAAGAAGAATGCTGCTCAGAGCCCTCTCTTTTTCCACTCTTGCTGTCCTTTTTTCGTTGATATTTATCGGGGGGTATGTTAGTGCCACAGGCGTCGGTCTATCATGCCCTGACTGGCCACTTTGCCCACAGGGCTTGCTTCCACATGAAGACTTTATCATAGAATACATTCACAGAATGATAGCTGCAACAGTCGGCGTTCTCGTAATTGCTACCATGGCGTTCACACTAAAGTCAAGAGCAGCCACTAGAGGCATGAAGATGGTGTCCATCATTGCAGCAGGCGCAGTGGTCGGCCAGATTGCGCTGGGTGCAATAGTGATTGTGGAGCGACTGCACGCGCTGCTCGTCACGACTCATCTGGGGCTTGGGATCGTGCTCTTTTCAATGATGCTCATAACTGTAGTATATGCATATAGAATAGAAGGCAAGAGGACCCTCGTTAAGGCACAGTAATCGGAGCACTTGGCCGCCTACCACTAAGGCATGTTGTTGGTGTCCTCAGTGATCAGGCCGCTCGCTCCTTTCACAGCTATCACTAGGGGGCGGCTGGGCATGGACATCCAACAACAGTCGTACTAGCTCGGGCCGTATACCCTAGTATCGTTGTATAGCGACTTGCGTCCGATACTGAAGCTACAGCCGGCGGTTACTGGTTCCGCATATCTGAAGGGGGTCATGGACTATCCTGGCAGAAATATGGTAATATACGGGCAGAGCGTGATTAACCCCGTAAATGAAGAGCGTCCCGGGATCTCTCTCTCTGCTGCTAGTGGTGGCGACCTTGTTCCTTCTAGTCTTCATCCCGGTGGCGATATCGCCGGTATATGCCCACTTTGACCACCTTGCACACTATAACAGCAGAGGTGCTGGCGTGGGTCAGTATTATGTCTACGCCGCCCTCGAACCTGACTATGCATCTCCCGGTGAACCAACTGCAATCATGTTCAGTGTCCAGGATGGAAATGGACAAGACACGTACAATATTGAGACAATGGTCGAGATCTACGCATCTTCCGGTGACCGCATCAAGGCCTTCCCTTGGACAAAGCGGGATGTTGGGGACTTTGAAGTGTTTTACACTTTTCCGCAGGTAGGCAGCTATCAGGTGGTACTTAGCATTGCAGATGGACCTGTGAATACAAATGCAATTGATCCTCCACGGACTGCTCTTAGCAGTGTAACCGGTTGCAATTGTGAACGAGTTCTGTTCAACTTTGCAATTTCAGAGGGCTTTGGACTTGTCTTCAACTCGACTTTGGCAGGAGCGGTTTTTGGGTCACTTGGCATTTTTGGCGCGGTGCTCGGCGTGACCTACTGGAGTAAGAAAAAGAACGGCGAGTTTGCCAGCGGAGCCGGCGACGTCGCGAGATACATCGTTACCTTGGCAGCGATTGCAGGCGGCCTCGTGCATTTTGCGGTATACTCAGGTCACGCCTCGCTCAGAATCGAATACAGCATATTTCTCATCATGGCAGGGGGAATGCAGGTTGCGTATGGTATACTCTACACGCTCATTACGCTGACTGGTGCCACAAGCGGGAAGACAAGTCCGCGTAGACATTACCGCAAGACCGTGGAAGTCAACCTGTTCGGCCTTATCGGGACCGCTGTACTTCTGGGGTTGTACGCCTACTCAGTGATACTTCCGCCGCCACTTTCACCCACGGGGAAACCTGAACATGTGGACGTGGCCGGTGTCCTGGCAAAGTCGGTGGAAGTATTTACGCTGATTGGCATACTCTACTTGATGAGGCTCGAAAAGCGTAGGCTCGCGGAATTTCTTAAAGAACGCGCTTAACTGACCGAGTAATCCGGTAAGAAAAACATAAAACACCAAGACGGCGAGCTATATGTCAATATGGCTTGGAAAGTAATGATGCCAAGGAAGATCATGTTCGGGGAAAACGCGGCAAAGGAATTCCCCTATCCGAAGAACTCCCTTGTAATTACCACGACCACCCATGACATCTACAACAAGTGGCTGGATTATATGGGCATAAAGGATTATGAGGTTTACGATAAGGTTACCCCTGACCCCACTATTGAAACCATTGAAGATATAAAGAAGCAGTACGAGAGCAAGAACATCAGCGCCTATATCGGTCTTGGGGGCGGGAGCTCAATGGATGTCTGCAAGTACCTGAGCAAGTTGACCGGCATACCCAAGATCTTGATTCCGACGACATTTGGCACCGGTGCCGAAATGACTACTTATGCGGTCATCAGCTTTGACCACAAGAAAAAACTATTGCAGGACGAAGCATTCCTTGCAGACGCTGCTATTGTTGACCCGTACTTCTTGAAAGGCACGCCGTTCAACATCATGCGGAACTCTGCCTGCGACGCAGCAGCACAGGCATCTGAGGGGTACGACAGCAAGGCTGGCAATCCGTTCACCCAATTATTTTGCAAGGAGGCGTTTGACATACTGTACGATGCTATCATGAACGACAAGCACCACCTTCTCCCCTACGGTGCGATGCTCTCTGGTATTGGCTTTGGCAACTCGTCGACAACTCTTGGACACGCTCTGTCGTACGTGTTCTCAAATGAAGGCATCCCGCATGGCTATGCCCTGTCTTCGTGCACCACTGTTGCGCACAAATTCAACAACTCGGTCTACTACAAGCGCTTCAAGGAAATAGCGCAGAAGCTCAAGTTCGAACCGATAAAGCTGAAACAATCGCTGGAGGAGGCGGCAGATGTGATCATGCCCGACCGTGGCCACTTGGACAACAATCCTATTCCCGTTACCAGAGATGACATTATCAAATGCCTCGACGAGATTGTGAACCACAACCCGTTGGCATAGTTTAGCCGCTCACTTCTATTGTTATACTCATTTTTTTTGCAATCAAATGCAATCATCCTATGTCAAAACCTTTAAATTCAGTCCACCAACACAATTCCACGATGACCGTTATCCAAAAGAGCATAGAAATTAACGCTCCAGTTAGCGAAGTATTCACATATTTTGCAAGGCCAGAGCACATGGCTGACCAGTTCCCGGAGAACATGGGTCTCAATGTTATCCCTGTCGAAGTCAAGAATGGCTTTGGCGTCGGCACCATTTTCAGGATTAGTGGAGATTTTGACGGTAAGAAGCTCGAATGGGACTGCGAGACCATCGATTATATCCCTATGCGTAAGATTGTGGCCAAGATGATCGAAGGCCCGTTCAAGAGTTGGCAGATTACCGTCGAATTTGAAGAACTGGGAGAGAAGAGGTGCAGAACCGGGATGACG
>DATLXY010000220.1:0-2738 GCA_035575335.1 Nitrososphaera sp.
ACCATGGTTCTGACTAGTCACATAGACTTGATTGTTGTGCCTGTCGATACATGGCTTGTTCTGTCCCCTGTGACCAAATTTTAGCTTGTAAGTGTCAGCGCCGGCAGCAAGGGCGAGTATTTGATTTCCTAGGCATATCCCAAGCGTTGGTACGGATTCTTTAATTAATTTTGAGGCGGTTTTGATTGTTGGCGTGCAAACCTTGGGGTCACCCGGTCCGTTGCTTATCACCACCCCCTTCGGATTGTAGGACATTATCTGCTCGTGTGTCGCGTTCCAAGGTAGGCGTACTACACGATATCCTGTACGCATGATATTTCTTATGATGCTGTACTTGACACCCGTGTCGACGACGACGATACAGTCCTTGTCCTTGTCCCCATATTCCAGCGGCTTATCTGTCGACACCTCGGGCATAAAATTAAGGCCCTCATACCGTGCTTTTGCAAGCGCCTTCTTAAGCTGTAGGTCGGTTATCTCTCCTTCTTTAGAGACAACGACTGCACCCATCATCACTCCATTTACACGCAGTTTTTTTGTCAGTGCTCTGGTGTCGATCCCATAGATCCCCGGCACTTTTTCCTCATAGAGCCACTGGTCTAGCGTCTTCGTGCAGCTCCAGTGGCTTGCAATGTCCGATAAATCATGAATCAGTAATGCCTTGACCTGTATCTTATCAGATTCAAAGAACTTTGGCAATCCGTATTCATCTTGGATATCGAAGCTTGGAACGCCATAGTTGCCTACCAGAGGATAGGTCATGCACAAGATCTGGCCTCGGTATGACGGGTCGGTCAGTGTTTCCGTGTAACCGACCATTCCTGTGTTGAACACTACTTCGCCGCCTATTTCTGAAGGATAGCCAAAACCGATGCCTTCAAAAACACTGCCATCCTCTAAAATGAGCTTGGCTTTATAGCCTGTGTAGGTCTGCTGCAGTGTCGGAATTTTTTGAACCCTCACCAACTGTTGAGGTAAGCAAATTTAAATTTTTTCATTCAAACGCTCTCTAGTTTTTATAACACGGCTAGTAAACGACTGATGTTACTTAACCGATAGCGGCGCCAGGCCCCAGTCCACGGACATTCTTTGATGCCGTTGTAGCCTGGTTCTTTGCCGATTAACAGTAGTTCGTTCAAGCATTATTATTTGTGCTTGGCTGCTGTGATCAGATCATATCCACCCAATGTATATCTTCTTGAGAGATTGAAAAGCGATAGGGTCTGGAGGCGCCGGGGTAAGAATCAAACGTGCTCTCTAGCCCAGTGGCTCTTTCTGCTCCCCATCATCATTCGAATCCTCGTTCGCTGGCATCCCGGACCGTTCCTAACGACACAAAGCATGCTATATAGTAGTAGTGGACGTGGTAAGGAATTATCTGAGATGCAAGACATACAAATGGCTAAAAAAAGTTGCCCGGGCCTTTCTGAGGAACTCATGCTAACAAGACTGACTATTCTTGGCAAACCTGTTTGGGATAAAGTAATATTGTTGATCAACCCACGAAAAACACACGACTTGCAAACACAACATCGTTGCGCGATCTGTGGTTCCAGATTTGCCGAGCGCAAATGCTACTACTGCGATAGCAAGGTCTGCACTTCGTGCGTAGTGTCGCCGGAAGTGTCAGGCTCGACGACAAAGTGTCTGACCTGTGATAGGAGAAAAATCAACAGACTAAGCTTTGCCCAGCTGATAAGACGCAACTACTACCTGTTTGCGATAATAATTAGCTATTGGCTTTTCACAGTGTTTCCTATACCTTTTATGCAACTTTTCGGCCTTGAAATCAACTCGACTGCTTTCCAACCAGTGCTCATAGCCACCGCGGTGATGACTATACCATTTGTATTCATGTTCATCGCATGGCAGAGAAGGGCTCCTAGGGGTTATTCATAACATCGTTGCGATCATTAGCTAAGCAAACAATCATCAATACCCGTTTATGATTCGCCGTTCTAACTATGATCAGCCGCGATATGCAAGAGCTATTGTCTAGGATCCTCAATTGATGGCTGCCAGTGCATTTTTCATTCAACTAACATCAACAACAGTAAACACGCAGTCATTATCATTTCTCTTGTCTGAGACAAAAGCAAAGGTCTAGTACATTGCTTTTGCTACGAGCTCTGTAAATTCCGTGGTCGAGAGCCTGCCGCCGATGTCTTTTGTCTTTTCTCCTTTCTTTAGCGTGTTGACGATAGCTTCCTCGATCTGCTTCCCTTCTGCTATCGCGTTCTTGTCGCAGTGTCTGTCACCCACCCACTCTAGCATCATCTTCGCGGACAGCAATATCGATGACGGGTTAGCAGCGTTCTTACCAGCAATATCAAAGGCTGCGCCATGAACAGGTTCAAAGAGCCCAAACTGGTCACCGATGTTAGCTGCTGGCCCCATGCCGAGTCCGCCGACTACCTGAGCCGCCTCATCTGAAAGAATGTCTCCAAACAGATTGGTGGTGACTATAACATCAAACTCTTCGGGATTTCGTATCAAATTCATGGCACACGCATCCACATAGAGCTCGCCATACTGAATCTCAGGATACTTCTTGGCGACATCTTTGCAAGTTGCTGCAAATAGCCCGTCTCCCTTGCGCAGCACATTTTTCTTGTGCACTGCCACTACCCTCCGCTTGTTATTGCGGAGCATCGCAGTCTTGAAAGCATATTCTGCTATCCTGCGGCTAGCCCGTTCCGACGTCACCCTAAGAGCGATAACAGTTTTTTCATCCGCGT
>DATLXY010000221.1:0-4624 GCA_035575335.1 Nitrososphaera sp.
GGTCGATAATGACAAAAAGCGCAACAGTGGATCTGATGAGATCAGTAAAGAAGTCAGACACAGGCTAATAGTGCGTTGTATGGACTATTATTAGCTGTGCTCTGTGATCGCGATGTTCCGTGACTCTAGTATCTTTAGTACTGCTTTTTCGATATCCTTCTCGGTGACGTAGCCAAAGTCCCAAGCGTCAATAAAGTTGCGGAACTCATTCTCAAGCATCTTCGCAGTATCCTCGAACTCGACCATGCGTTCTAGTGTGTCAGGTGCTCTGAAACCCTTGGCCACCATGATGGGGCAGCGCTGGTCTATGCCCAGAGGGATGTACCATGCGTTCTTGGCGAATTTGTATCTCCCGTCAGAAAGCAGTGTATACATGCGCATAAGCTCTTCGTTTGAAAGCTTTTGCAGATCGAGATACCATGGCTCGTTGATAAAACTGGAAGCCGGCCTTCCAGAATCCCTGCTATCGCTGTTCCTGACTTTTCTTCCGCCGAACAACGCTATTCTATAGTCATCCAGCTAAAAATATGTTTTTTCAATGGTGCGTGTGCTCGGCGATTGCTTTAACCCTCTCTATACCGTTTATTTCGTCGATTATCCTAGCTACAGGAGCCGGAACTAGGTGTTGCCACTCGCTTCCTGCAATCATCCTGCGCCTTATCTCGGTCCCATGCATCTCGTCGCGGCCGACTAGCGGCGCCTCCACTGTCTTGACACCTCTCTCCCGAAACAGCAACAACGTGAAAGGATCATTTGCAATCACGACATCGTATTTCGGAACCAGCATGTCTACCTGCCGGGTCCAGAGCGAATGCACCTCGACGTCCGGTACAGGGATTATCAGGACGCTCGACCAGTCGACCTTTTCGAAGTCAAGCGACGCCTTTATCATCCTGATGCGTTCGCCGGCAGTAAACGGGTTTCTTGGTTCGTGGCTCTTTTGCGCACTGCCGACGACGATCACGAGCTGCTTTACATTTCCAAGTGCAAACTTGACAGTGGCGAGGTGACCTTTGTGGAACGGCTGGAACCTGCCTACAAAAAGCCCGGTTGTCAACATGCTTTGCTGGCACAAAGGCTATTTTAAAGATATATCGCGAAAAAGGAGAATGTTGTGACAGGGAATCTAGAGTGGTTCCCTGCCACTGCAATGAGGTATTTTTCTTCCTTTGACTACTGCATCGAGAATACCATGTTCACAGTCATGGTGACTTCCTGCTGGCCTGGAAGTATCGGAGTCGAACTCGCAGACTCTAATGCAGGCACTTCTCCTCTGTAGACGACTGGGAAGGGTTGGATGTAGACATCGTTAAGGTAGATCGACTCTACTCCCGAAACTTCCATTCCTGCGGCCTTAGCAGCAATGTCTGCCCTGTGCCTTGCGTTTGCAATGGCATCAACGATGAGCCGGTCGCGAACTTGCTGCTGCAATTCAGTCGACAAGAAGTAGTATGCGTTGCTGACAGTGTTGGCACCGGCACTTACTGCTGCGTCAATGACCTCTCCTGCATCGATCTGGCCGTCTGCGTCTAGCGTGACAGTCAGGCTACTGGATGCTCTGTATCCCGTGATTACTTGCCTTGGCATGCATTCAGGAGGAGGCGGATATATCATGATGCATGCCTCTGCGGCTGGTCTTTCTTCATAAACTGGGTAGACGTAATAGCTGCTAGTGGCAATGTCTTGCTCTGCAATTCCGAGGTCTTTGAGGGCCGCGATCACCTTAGCAGCCAACTCTGCATTTGCCGAAGCGGCCTCTTCTGCGGTCGTCCCATTTGTTTCAACTCCTGCTGTAACCGAGAACTTGTCCGGCTCTACTTTAGCTGTGGCAGTTCCGGAAGTGGTGATCGTTGACGACCGTTCATCTTCGTCGCTACGTGTTTGGGCTGCAGCACTTTGCACCTGCGTGGCTATGGCCGCCGCAAGCAAAGCTGCAGCAAGTATCCCTGCGATCAGGGCTACTTTTTTTTGATTTATTTTGTGGTTTGACATTTCGCTACCATCTAAATGTGATGGTTGGTAAGTAAACCTACCTGTTAGAACGTGTCCCACGTTCTGTTCTACGTTTCAGAACAGCTACTTTTTCAGGCAATTGACGATTTGGTTCGGCCAGCCTTTGGCATGGTGAGCACATTTTTAAATTTAGGTTACAAGCGGTAAGGAAGGTTGTCATCATCATCCACGTCGTCTATGGTGCGAATTGATGGGTCGGAGGGGGAGGGCGGAGGCCAGATTCTGCGCTCCGCAGTCTCGCTCTCTGCGATAATTGGCAAGCCTGTTGAAGTGGTCAACATCCGCGCCAAGAGGCCAAACCCCGGTCTGCGTCCACAACATATGACTGCTATCAAGGTGATCGCTGACCTCTTTCATGCAAATGTCGAGAACCTGAAGGTAGGCTCTGACTGGATAAGGTTTTCACCGTCAGACAGGTTTGAGGGGGGTTCTATCAAGGTGGATGTCGGGACAGCAGGAAGCATATCAATGATTTTGATGGCGGTCGTTCCCGCCGTGTCGCTGTCAAACAACAGACTGGAAATTGAGATAACCGGTGGGACTGATGTGAAGACAAGTCCGACCGCCGACTATGTCCGCTACGTCGTAGCAGATGCTTATCGTAGCATCGGTATAAAATTCACTTGCGATGTGATAAGACGCGGCTACTACCCAAAGGGAGGAGGCATTGTGAAAACGGTAATTGAACCGTGCAAGGAGCCAGAGGCGATCGACCTTCTGGCTTTTAGAGAGGTAGCACCTAGGATAACCAGCGTCTGCTGTCGGCTCCCCACGCATGTGGCCGAGCGGCAGGTGTCCTCTGCTCTTATTTCACTTGAGAAAAAGGGGATCCGGTGCAACAACTATTCGGTCTCCATAGAGAATTCTATATCACCCGGTTCGTCGATACTTGTGTATTCGGCCTCAGATTTTGGCCCTTACATTGGCGGCGACTCAATTGGGGAGCTTGGCAAGAGGGCCGAGGCAGTAGGCGCAGAAGCGGCAGAACGCTTTTTGGAGAGCACGCTTGTACAAGCTCCAGTCGATCCTTTCCTTGCGGATATGCTAGTGTTACCACTAGCCCTTGCAAAAGGGAGGTCAAGATATCGAATTGCAAGGGTCACCGAACACCTTCGGACTAACCTGCGAGTTACGAGCCAGGTAGTGGCCGGCTATTTCAAGTACGAAATAAAACGACAGCAAGACAACACATATGTCGTCTCTATAAACTAGGTTAATGCACGACATCTTAACAGGGGGTTAGGTAATTGCTAATCATTAGACGAAGATTTTTCTCCATTGCTTTCTGCTGCCGATGCGAGGACGCAGATACGGAATGAAAAAAGCGCCTGAGATGTGCATCCGTAAAGCATGAAGGATATGGAACTGATCAAGGCTCGTAAAATTTACCTACTTCTCTCCTTACCTTCTGAACACGTTTGCTCGCCGGCCACCAGAATTGTCAACGCCAGTACGTATCTACATGAATGGGTTCAGGAACAGAGAGAAGCTTTGCCGCAACCTGTACGCTGAAAACCTAGATTTACAGCAGACCCAGTTCTTCTTCTTTCTTCTTCACTTCCATATTTTCCTATGGAGCTAAATCCCTCCGTCTAAAAGCGACGCCAAGAGTAGGATGATTATCGAGAGGATCACAGTGACCTCCCCCAAGATGATTATCTTTTTTCTGACGGACCTGACGTAGAGATTGCAGCCTTGGCCCGACATTATCTTGCGCTCCATATCTGCATTTAGCAAACGTATGTGTATTATGTACGTGGCAATTGTCGCAAGCACGAATATTACCTTGACAAACAATATGCCGCCATAGGTCGTGTCCAGCAGCGCGTCCGGCTTCCAGATAAATCCGCGTGAATTGTAGATACCGCTTGCGATCAAGATACCAAACGCTGGCACAGTTATCTTGTTGAACTGCCTGCCAACCTTTATCATAAGCGCGACCATTTCTTCAAGCGACTTCGTGTGTGACTTGAGAACCGGCACGAGAACTACTCCGATAAAGAGCGAACCGCCGACCCATATTGAAGCACATACTAGGTGCACCCACGTGACGAGGCTGTCGGCAAGTGCCATCAGCATATCTTGCGACGTTCTGTGGTATATTATCGATGCTGCATTGCCTGCTTATTAGCATAGGCCAGAAAAACCGTCATTTCTGAATTGTTATCGAGTACCATAAAAGAACGCCAAATTTGGTTCTTATCGCTTGTGCGAGACGTATTTTCCGAAGATAACTTTCCTATTTCAGATTTAGCAATCTGAATGAGCTCAGTATTCCTAGTTGTTCCAATTACACAGATGGGTAAACACTTTCAGTTAGACTAGGTAACACTTTTCTTCAGCCGATTCTTGTTCGTTGTAGGCGTATTTAACAACTGCAATTGTGACCACCTTTACTGCTGAGTCAGCCCCACCCACACCTATTATGCCGCAGTGCTCCCTTCTCTGTACATGTTGTTATATACGCATTGACAAACATGGCGTACCTTGCCTACCTCCCCGTCTTCTATGTCAAGGATTTACTCCCCACCTCCATTGCCAGGAACTCGTTCTTTACAATCTTGTTATAGGCCCACTCTACCTTGCCTTGGAGCTGTTGGCGTGGGGGATA
>DATLXY010000222.1:0-3176 GCA_035575335.1 Nitrososphaera sp.
GACCTTGAAACAGGCCTGAGGCTCGAGATCTATGGCTGGGCGCTATGTTTTGCCCACGAAGACAGGCAAAAGATGATGTCTGCCTTCCTGAACAAGAGCAAGAAGTAACCACTTAGGCAAGACGTGCTCCGCTGCTTGGCCGGCAGGTAAAAGTCTTGCTCTTCACACCTGCCTCCAAAAATCCTTTTGACATAGCGGATGCAACTTTTTTTGTATTCCTGCATGTTCTTAGGAACGCGATCATCGACGGTCCTGCACCACTGATCGTGACAGCAAGCGCACCTGCAGAGATTCCGTTATGCTTCACGGCATCATATCCGGGGATCAGACGTTTCCGCGCCGGTTCGACGATGATGTCATCGATTCCTCTTGCTATCATTTCCACATCCTTCAGCGCAAAGCCGGCAACAATAGTAGAGGCCCCAGAAACATTATGCACAACGTTTTTCAGCGGTACTTCCTTTGGAATGACACTTCTGGCGACTTCCGTCTTTTTCTCTGGCACTGGCATTGAGAGGGGGACTGCCACCACTAAGAACAGGTCCTTTGGCGGCGCGATTCTGATGAACCTACCTTTACTTGCTATCACAAATCCGCCCAAAAGAGAAGCAGCGACGTTGTCGTAATGCTTTATACCCGCGCTTGCGATTTCGCCTTCCGCGGCATATTCAACAAGCTTGTTCTTGTCTATCTTCAATTTATAAAGCGCATCGAAGGCTACGGCAGCCGCAACCGCTGATGCGGCACTCGAGCCCATGCCATAGCCCGGAGGGACTCTTTTTGTTATCTGAACTTCGATGTTGTCATGAATGTTAAAGTCAAGCATCATTCTCCTTACAACGAGGCCAGCGGAATTGGACTCGGCAACAGAAGGGATCGCCTTGTCGCTGCTTTTGATGGTAATTTTGCCGCTCCCACCGGGTTTCATAGTTATTCTCACCTTGTCTTCCAGAGCGTCAAGAGCGAGGCCAAATACATCATAGCCGGGTCCAAGGTTTGCCGTGGAGCAAGGCGCGACTGCGGTAACAGACTTCACCACCATACTAAACATCCTCCCCTTGATTAAGGATTCTTGCAAGTGCGGCTGCAAGGCTGACTATGCCGTTCATGGTTACGCTTGATACTGCAATCAGACCCGACGCGAAACCACCTTTGCTCATGCTGCGGGCAACCTCTTTGCTGAGTAGGGAATATTCGTAATCCTTTTCACCATCGAGCGCGTACTCGAGGGCATGATGCGATCCTGCCCATTCCATAATGTCTTTTAATTTTTCTATCACTAAGTCGCGCTTTGTTAGCACGTTGACTTGTGGAGTTTTCAGGCGCAGCCTTACCGACGCTGCAAGTAATGAAATAGATACATAGTTAATGGGGGATGACACGAGCATGCCATCAAAAGCAAATATTGTTGCTTTGGAGTCTGAGTGAAAGTTCGTTACGAAGTATGGGCCACTTCCCCTAAACGCAAATAGCTCTATCTGTCCGGGCGTGTCTACAATCACATAGTCGGGGTTGAGCTCGTCCACCTCGACCTGTATCTCATCTATCTTGGTTGCGATCATGTCACTTGCCATTATGAGAGATCCGTTTGGTCCGAGCCCATAACTTTCCATCAGTGCGCTTACATCGACATGGCTCCGAACGTCGACATCGGGTTCATATGGTAGGTTGACAGCTCCGGGATCGAGGTTGAGGACTATGGGATATGCGCCGTTGTCCCGGTACCACTGGACCAGTCTGGAAGTAAGCAGTGATTTTCCGGAGCCTGCTGTACCCGTGACGAATATCGTGTGCACTTGCTTGTGAGAACGTTTCCGTCTATATCTTCTTTACACCATAAAATAACACACAGTGCATTCTCAAAATAAAGTCGCTTGCGTCGACCATGCCGTCCTAAAAGTACACATAATTTCTACCTTCTTTACACTATTATAGTACCCTGCCCCAACAAGTCCAGTAATAGTTGAACTGGCGACTTGTTGCCATTCCTGCAAGTGTAGTACCTTTCATAATTCTTTTCCTTACCACTAATGTATCTCCGCAGGATGTCTTCGCGGTTGGTCTTGTGCCCTTTGTCACATCGGCTGCTGCCGCAATAACCAGGATAATGCTCCAGGCGTACAGGTTCAAGTATTTTATCAATAGGTTCATAGGCTACGATGTTGCCTCAACTGGCAAGACAATCTCAGCGAGGCTGGCGGGCGAATTTGTAACCCAGACAACTCCTTCCTATGTTGGAGGTGAGCTGGTCAGGATAGCGTGGTTATCAAGAAACGGAGTGCCAGCAGGCAAGGCTGCGTGGGTTGCAACAATGGAGATAATTGCTGATGTCTTTGTCGGCTCTATTCTAGCCTTTATCGCAGGGGCATTTGCAATCTACAAGGGCGGGACAGTCGTCGGAATAGCAGTTATTCTCATCACTATACCGACATTTGGCGTTTGGCTAGCACTAGTGTTGTTCTCTGCAAAGCGCAACTTGCGACTACCGCACTTTTCCAAGAGGATAGTAGAAAAGTTCCTCTCAAAGGATAGGGCTGAGAACCTTATCAATTCTGCAAACTCTGCCATAGCAGACCTGTGCAAGATGAGCAGGGAAAATTTCAATTCCAAGAGGTCTATTCGAACTTTTGCCGTAGGTATGGCGATCACTCTTGCTGCTTTTGCCTTCTATGGTATCTCTTTCATGGTGCTTGCCAACGCTGTTGGGTCTGACATTGGATTCTTTGACTCTCTGATGGCAACTGCAGCGTCAAATTCAGTAGCTGCACTGCCGATAACCATCGGGGGTTCAGGCTTGGCCGAACTTGGGATTTGGGCCTACATTTCTAACCTGAGCGGTATACCTACCCTTAGTGAAGTCGTGAATGACGATCAGTTGAAGGTGATCATCGCCTGGAGGATAGCAACATACCATGTGCCGCTTGTGATCATGTGGATTGCTCTTATGAGGTTGGCTATTGGCAAGGTGTCACCGGCCAGTCTTAGCCATCAGACAAGCAGGGATAATAAGCCAGAAGATGGGAGCGCTACAACAAAATAAGAAGAACCGCACTCTCCTGGGTCGTGTTAAGTTAGGGATTTTGGTTGTTTGTTGACGGAACTACAGATGTGGTTGTTCTCCAACATTCTATATTGAGATGTACGAACGTGAAAGAACGTCCACGGAACTGATTATG